>DATKTT010000274.1:0-10405 GCA_035530955.1 Williamwhitmania sp.
CCAAGCTGGCGGCAAGGTTAATAGCCGAGGTTGTCTTTCCGACGCCACCTTTTTGGTTAGCAATTGCAATTACTTTTGCCATTTGAGTGTATTTTTTTCGTTTTGCAATATTAAGAATAAAAGTCTAATTAACCTAACTCCCAAAAACAAGGAAAGGTTTGACATTGCTGACATCCAGCCTATTACACTTACAACAATTATACTGTAAGGAAATAAAAAAATCCATTCCATCCACAGTTTTTCTGGAAAAAATCTTATGCGGAAGGCAGAGAAGCCATCCTTACAGGGATTGCGCTGTAAACGCCACACCATTTTTCAGAAAATGGGAACATATTAAGAGTTGGGCCGTCAACTTTTTAACAAGGTTCATACTGCAAATACCACATGAACGCTGAAACATCAGTTTGTTAAGGTTAGTTACTGCGTGGAGTTGAGTTGAAGGATCTCTTGAGCATTGAAATTTCTCATCAACTTCGCCACCAAATGCATTTTAATACTACTTTTGAAGGTTGACTAACAAGCATTCAAATTGGAGAATAATATTTGGAAGGTAATCATTAATCCGAAAGCCGGAAGTGGACGCGGCCATAGAGATTGGCCAGTAATAAAAGCACTTCTAGAAAGCAAAGGATTGCTGTTCGACTTTGAGTTTACCCGGAAGCGCTACCACGCTGTAGAACTCACAGTGAGAGCCATTAATGAAGGCTATTCCAAAATAATTGCCGTTGGCGGTGATGGTACGGTGAACGAAATCGTGAACGGCATTTTTATCCAAAAGGCCATACCCACTACCAACGTACTGCTTGGAACCATTGCAGTGGGAACCGGCAACGACTGGGCTAGGACCTACAAATTACCCTGGAACTACACCGACGCCATAGAGGCGCTTATGGTCCAACGAGACTTTCTTCAAGATGTTGGGCTGGCCTCCTTTTTCGAAACTAGGGTGCACCACACTCGTTACTTCGCCAATGCAGTAGGTATTGGCTTCGACGGAGCGGTTGGATTTCGCTTCAACCGGCTAAAAGAGTTGGGTCGAAAGGGAAAGTGGCTCTACGTTATGGCACTGGTGCATGCCCTTATTAAGTATCGCTCAACCAGCGTCTCTGCCAAGATTGATGAAAGAGGCTTAAAAAGTGAAATATTTAGCGCCACGCTTGGTATCGGAAAATTCAATGGAGGAGGAATGCTACAAGTTCCCGATGCTATCTCCGACGATGGGCTATTCGACATGACCATAATTCGTAAGCTCAGCAAGTGGAACGTGCTACGTAACCTACCAATACTCTATAACGGGAAAATATACGAACACCCAAAAATTAGCGTAGTTCGGGCAAAGAGTATTTCAATACACTCCCTCCCCCCTATGCCCATGGAGCTCGACGGGGAAGCCGTTGGCCACTCACCCTTTGAGTTTAAGATTGTCCCCAAGTCCATTCGAGTGGTGGTTGGGGCAACATTTCAGGAGCAGGCAGAGGTTCTACCTAAGCGTTAAGACACTCCTGAAGCAGTAGATTTTTATCGATTGGCACTACACCCACCTTTTCGCATACTAAACCACCCGCCATATTGGCAATAGCGGCAATGTCGTCTGGCGCAAGACCGGCAGCAAGGCACAAGCTGGCCGTACTAATAACCGTATCGCCAGCACCAGACACGTCAGCAATCTCACGCATTTGCGCTGGAATAGCATTGTAACTCTCTCCATTGCTGATAAAAACACCAAGTTCGGAGAGTGTTATAAACACCAACTTAACGTTCATCCCTGTATGAATTGCTTTGGCTGCCTCAAATATTCCATTAAAATCGTTCTTCTTCAAATCGAGCTTAAGCCCTTCAACCAACTCTTTGTAATTTGGTTTGAATAGGGTAGCTCCACTGTAGGAAGCAAAATTTCTCTTTTTAGGATCGACAAGAGTTGGTATCCCCTTTCTATTTGCCACCTCAACCACGCGACGAATGAGTTCTGACGTAATAGCACCCTTGTCGTAGTCTTCAAATACAATAGCATTAACAGCATGGTGGTCAACTAAGGAGAGAATATGGTTAGTGAACGCTAGCTCAATTTCGTTAGTGAGATTCGCCGTGCTCTCTTCATCAACCCTAAGCAGGTGCTGATTGTCGCTGATAATGCGAGTTTTTACAGTTGTTGGACGACCCGGATCAGCAAAAATTCCCTCATCAGTAAGGTTATTTTGCCTTAGAAGGTCACGCAGCATATCGCCCTTAATGTCATGCCCCACCACTGAGCACAGGATGGGCGTTGCGCCTAAAGCCTGAATATTGAGAGCCACGTTGGCCGCTCCACCCAGCCGATTCTCCTGCTTTGTACAAGCCACAATTGGTACAGGTGCCTCGGGCGAAATACGTTCAACCTTACCCCAAAGGTAGGAATCAACCATAGCGTCGCCAATCACTAGAATCTTGAACCGGTTGAAGCTATCAAACAGTTCGGCAAGTTTATTCTTGTCCATTTGGTTAAAATATACAAACGCACAAAGTTAATGGAATTAGGAAAAGCGACAACAACCTTGAGCAATACAGCACTGTAAATGCAAAGTGCGCAAGCTTAAAGGCCTGCGCACTTCTTAGGTTTAGGGACCTTGTGTTATTTAGTTTGTTGGACCACTATCGACCTTTGACTCAATAACGCTCTGAACAGAGGTTGAAACGTTGGAGAAGAAATCATACCCAGTTTTGGACTCAATATAGTCAACGGTTGTACGATACTGACCCCAATTATTGACAATACTTTGGGTATTTGGCATCCATACGGCGATAACCCGAGTTGATGATGTAACGCGGCTAGGATCGTTGGTGCCATTTGGCAGAATAAGAATCACCTTCCATGTATTGGATGGAACGGTTACCTTACCGCTGGCTATGGTTGTGGTTGTTCCACCATTGCTTCCAGTTCCACCAGAGCCATAAGGTCCATCAATAATGTAAAGTTCATTCCCAGCATTTGCCAGCGTGCGGCAGTAATCCTCAAGTGCAGCCCAAGGCTGTTGGTTATTAATTGGAGCCTGAGGCATAATATTGGTCATCTTCATTGTATTCGTTATTGCGGTTGTGCTATAGCTCCTGTCGGCAGCAGCACAAAGGTGTCCACGGTCGAATCCGGTGTTCGTGTAATTCGAAGTGGTAACTTGATACCAACCGCTTGGCAATGTGGCATCGGTGGTAAAGGAACTGGGACGCGAGGCACTTCCCAACCATGCTGTGCTCAAATGCCAGCTAACCCAATTAGCGGTGCCTTTGTCGCGATTATAAGAGAGAGCATACTCACTCTTTACCATAAGATAGTTGGTGTAGTTTGAGGTCGAAGTTGTAGCATTGCTTGGATTACCCATACCCATATTGTCGTCGCGAGTAGCAGGACCAGTTGTTCCACCACCAGTGTCGCCTGATGAATATGGGGAAACCGACACATTGTCAATGTTAATTCTGTTAGTGCCACCTGAAACTTTCCGAATGTCAATTCGAACGTTTCCAGACTGATTGATGGTGAAGGTAACCGTTGCTAAGCTCGTTGAAGAAGAGGTAATGGTGCTTCCA
This sequence comes from Williamwhitmania sp., assembly GCA_035530955.1. Classification (GTDB taxonomy): domain Bacteria; phylum Bacteroidota; class Bacteroidia; order Bacteroidales; family Williamwhitmaniaceae; genus Williamwhitmania. The sequence goes on from DATKTT010000274.1 coordinate 3,559, forward strand.
GCCTTGGTCCAACTGCTTCCACTATTGGTTGAATAGTAAAGTTCCCACGTGCTAGAACCATCGGTTCCATATACTGCATGATTAACTGAAACAGTAGAAATACCAGTGGTATAATCGAATTGAGCCGTCAACTTACCAGTATTGCGAATGCGAACTGACTTGGTGTCGTTTTTACGATCGCTCGTAGAGGTGCCAACCAGTGCATCGTCGAGATACCAGCTGCCAGTGCTAAAGGTAACCGCACCGGCGGTATATGCAGTTTTCGTTCCCGACTCAAATGTTTCAACCGTTGCGGAAGACGTTGCCTTCATTAAGGTTGAACTTTCATTAGTTACCTGTGGCGTAACTGCATCGTCTTTGGAACAGCTTGCAAATACTGCTACCATTGCGGCTAAGAGTAATAGTTTTTTCATAGGGTTTTGAATTAGGTTTGCCCAAAACTATGGCGTCAATAAGGCAAAGGCAATAACAAAAAACGGCATTTAGTAAACCCACACTTTTTATGACAATTGTTACCGCAATGTTTTCTTATGGCCAAGTAGTGAATGCCGAAGGAATCAATCTCTGGATATTAAACTGGTGTAAAAGCCATAATACATGGCAACGCAGGTGGTAGCAGATAGAATGAAAAAAGTTAACCTGCCCATCCCATTGTTATATAAAGAATAACAAGAAAAGCCAACAGGTAAACTATTATTGTTGGATAGAATAAAAAAAGTAAGGCTGGATTAGCTTATCGGTAATGAATAAATGAGGATGAGAAGCAAATTGAAGAATAGTTTGCAGCTGGATGATTGGTTTATAGGTAATGGTGACTAGTGACAACCCTTCGGTCTTAGGACCTTGATCTTATTTTGTAACCTGTAACTTTGTCACGAGTAAGTAACCCCCTATAAATCGGAATCTTCGCTCCACTCTGACTTATAACTTTGTAACTCGTCACTTGATTCAATAAGAAATTATAAAAAGAAAAAAGGATGCCAATCCGGCATCCTCCCTCAAAAACTATCTAATCAAAAAAAATTAATGTGGGCCCGTATCGGTTCTTGCCTCAATAATAGCCTGAATAGCCTTTGGAACATTGGAAAAGAAATCGTAGCCAGTTTGGGATTCAATATAGTCAACCGAAGTGCGGTAAATACTCCAATCGGTGGTTAATCCAGTTTGGGTATTTGGTATCCAAACAGCAATAACCCTGGTATTTGCATTCACTCGAGCCACATCGTTTTCACCATTTGGGAGAACAAGTATCACCTTCCATGTGTAGGAAGGGACGGTGACCAAGCCATTGGCTATTGTAGTTGTTACACCACCATTACTTCCGGAACCGCCCGAACCATAAGGGCCAGCTATGATATACAATTCATTCCCAGCATCAGTTAGCGTTCTACAATACATTTCCAAAAACTTCCAAGTCTGCTGGTTGTTATAGGGCGCTTGTGGCATAATGTTGGTCATGATAAAGGTGTTTTTTTCCTCAGCAAGGGTGGAATCGCGATCGGAAGCTGGACACAAGTGTCCACGGTCGAAACCGGTATTGGTATAGTCGTCAGTTGAAACTCGGTACCAACCGGAAGGCAAGGTCACATCGGTGTTAAAGTAGGTAGGACGAGGCACACTCCCATACCATGCGCTGCTCAAGTGCCAGCTTACCCAGTTGGGTGTACCCTTATCTCTATTGTAGGAAAGTGAATACTCCGGCTTCTCCATAAAGTAGTTCGAGAAGTTATCGATTGAAACAGTGGCATTGGATGGATTGCCCATGGTCATGTTGTTGTCACGGGTTGCCGTTGAGGAGCCGTTGTCAACCGAATAGGTTGAGAACGATAGATCGTCAATATCAATTTGATTATCGTTACCCGAAAGCTTTCGGATTTGTAAGCGAACATTTCCAACCATATCAACGGTGATCTCCGCCTTTTTCATTTCATAGGCATTGCTTTCCACTGCATTACCAGCAGGATACCAGCTATTGCCCTCATCTATGGAATAAAAGAGTTGCCAAGTACTTGGACCTCCATCTCCATAAACTCCGTGGTAAACGGCAACACTACCAACACCATTAGGTAAGTCGAAGTTAGTGGTAATCGTGCCAAGGTCCTTTATTCTTATAGCGCTGTGATCGAACTTTCTATCCAGTGAAGTAGAACCAACAACACCCTCATCTATGGTCCAGCTGCCTGAAGGAAACGTAACGCTACCACTGTCGTAGCTATCTTTTACTACTCCCTCAAAAGTTTCGAAAGCACCTAACGAGACAACTATAGTATCACCTGGATTAACAGAAGTTGTAGATGTTTTATCCTTTGAGCATCCAAAGGTTAAAAGGAGGGCAACAAGAATTACAGAAAATCGGCTCATAGTTGTTGGGATATGTGGTAGCGGTCAAAGCTATTCATTCACTATGTATACGCCAATAACAATAATTGTTGTATGGTAAACCGCCTTACGGGCAAATAAATAGAGTAGGGCAAGCAACTATGCAATCTACCCACCTCAACTTAGAGTTAATCTAAACTAGGAATTCGTCAAGCACAAATACCCCGCATTATCAATACGGATCGTCTAATACTCAAGCAGAATGGCTCGTTGGAACAAAATATTACAGTCCTAAAAACCAAAAATGAGATGCAGCGTTGTTCAAAAAGCATAAAAATGAGTTACATTTCATGCCTCTTAAAACAATCAAGCGGTTTTTGAGAATGACAATACAAACCTCCCGGTAAAAAACAGCCCAATGGATCTTTTAAGCGAGCTGGTATTTATTGTGATGCAGCGGCCCCCACGAGACCTAAATGCGCTTCTCTCCCCAACATCAAAGATGCGCTACTTTTTCGATCTATTACTCCATGGTGAAGTAACCACTGAAGCGGATGCGGCCCAAAGAATCTATGGATCGTCGTCGAAAGACAAGCGCTACCTCATGCTTAAGCGCAACCTCATAAACAAGCTTACCGATATTGTTCTCAGCGCAGAGTATTTCGACAAGAGCAACTATCACAGTATTCGTTTTGAATGCGAAAAAGAGCTTACCGTTGCGGCCAAGCTCCTTACCCAGAATGTTTTTCATAATGCAGAAAGAATACTGCAACGAATATCGAACCTCTCGCAACAGTTTCAGCTGGTAGATGTTGAACTATCGTGTCAAAAACTCTACCATCGAATAGCTTCCATGAAAGGTGACAACGCTGAAATTCTCAGAATTGGAGAGCAACTCGAAATCCTGCGCACACTTTCGGGACAGATTGACAAATCACAGGAATGGGTTGAGCTGCTCCAGAGCCGAACGCGCTACTTCATTGGCAAGAGTAGCATCATTGAACAAGAAGCCGAATCATATGCCGATACCATAGAGGGCTGGATGATTGCCACGCCCAATGTTTTCCTTCACCTCAACCTCACACACATTAGAATAATTCAACTTCTGCAGACCAACAACGCTGCAGCGTTAAAGTACCACGTAGAACTATTCAGCTTATTACTCCACTCTAATATCTATCTGTCAACACCTTCATTGATTCTCCTGCTACACTACTACCAAGTCCTGCTTTTCCGCATGGAAGGCAGCTGGGAGAAGATGCGAAAATCGGTGGAGGAATGCTTGGATCTATCAGAATACAAGGCCTTTAATCGTTTCACCATACAGGCTCTTCACTTCGACCTACTCATGAAAGAGAATAACCTTACTGAAGCGGGTAGAGTGCTACTCGAGGTGAAGGAACAGCCTCAATTCAATCTCATCTACGATCCCGATAAATCAGGCTGGGCAATCCGCAAGGCCTTTTTATTTTACGCACTATTGTCACAAGGCGACTATGCTGGAATAGAGCGTTTTACTCCTGAGTATGCACGAAAGATTGACATCAACACCCTTGGTAACAGCTGCCGCTCCATCTCAAAAGACAAGCAAGGCTACAACACCATGCTGATGCAAATTAGGATTATACTAATGATGGAGCACCATTTGGATGAATTGCACAACGAGGCCGAGAATATTAGGGTATACTACTACCGGCATCTTAGAAACGAGAACTGCAATAGAACAAAAATATTTTCTCGAGCTCTCTACAAGCTACTTCAGGGAAACTTCAATGCAAGGGAGGTGAGCGAAAACATAGAAAATTTCAAAAAAAGATTGACAGAACTTGCCAATCACCGAATTGTCGATACCCCTGAACTTATTTCTTACGAACGGTTAGGCGAAATGGTGATTTCAAGAATTCAAAGGCAGCTTAACATCTAAATTCAGCATAGTTTTACCTAGTAGGGATCAACATCGGGAGAAAAGAAAACAGAGCGAAATTCATCACGACCCTTCACCTGCAATATGCACTCTGCAAGCAATTCTTTGGCCTTCGCAGCGCTGCGTTCACGCTCAATCTTTACCAATATATTTCTAATAAAGAAGGTCTGAATTCTAGCCACCACGGGCTCTTCGGGGCCAAGCACCCTTTTTCCAAAGACTTGCCTTAGCAATTCGGCTAGCGCATTGGCAGCTGCCTCAGTAACGCCACTACTCCTATGCTTTATACTAATCCGGATAAGCCTGAAGAATGGTGGATAAAGGTATTGCTTGCGCTGCTCCACCTCACTACGAAAGAAACCTTTAAAGTTATTATCAATAATGTAGGCGAGAACGGGATGGTCTGGCTGGGTAGTTTGAATAACGACCAAACCCTGCTTCTCCTTTCTGCCAGCACGCCCACTCACCTGAGCCATCAGCTGAAAGCTACGCTCATGAGCGCGGAAGTCGGGGAAGTTGAGCATACTGTCGGCGTCCAGCACTCCCACAACGCTAACCTTGTCGAAGTCGAGTCCTTTGGTTACCATCTGTGTGCCAACCATAACGTCGACCTTATGCTCTTCAAAATCAGAAATAATTTGCTCATAGGAGCTGCGCGAGCGGGTAGTATCCAAATCCATGCGAGAAATGCGCAGTTCGGGGAACAACAGCTGTAGCTCCTCCTCAATTTTTTCGGTACCAAAACCACGGGTTTTAATGTCGGTGCTGTGGCAGGCAGGGCAACGCTCCGGAACCTTGGTGGTAAATCCACAGTAGTGGCACACCAGCTGGTTGCCCGCTTTATGGTAAGTGAGGCTCACATCACAATTCTGGCATTTAGGAATATTGGCACACTCCATGCACTCTACGTATGGGGAAAAGCCCCTCCGATTCTGAAATAGGATTACCTGTTCCTTTTTAGCTATAGCCTGCTCAATGGCGCCTACCAGCTGTGGCGTGAACATGGCAGCCATCTGCTTCATTTTTCTTGCCCGCAGCGTATTAGCCAGCTCCGCCTTGGGTAACTCCACATCACGGTGACGGGTGAGCAACTCCACCAGTCCATACTTGCCAGAAATGGCATTGAAGTAGGTCTCCACCGAAGGGGTTGCCGTTCCCAGCAGCACCTTAGCGCCAAAATTGGCGGCCAGCACCATGGCCGTATCGCGCGCATGGTAGCGGGGTGCGGGATCGTACTGCTTATATGTATTCTCGTGCTCCTCGTCGATAATAACAAGCCCCAGATTGGTAAAGGGAAGAAAAACGGATGAGCGAACACCCAAAATCAAGTCGTATCTATTACCCCCAACACCATCGGTACCGTGCAGCATTCGGTTGTAAACTTCCGTGCGTTGACCATCGCTAAACTTGGAATGGTATACGCCCACCTTCTCCCCAAATACACGGCTTAGCCGTGTGATGATCTGCGTTGTAAGTGCTATTTCAGGCAAAAGATAAAGCACCTGCTTTCCCTCCGCCAGCGTCTTCTTTATGAGATGAATATAAACTTCGGTTTTCCCACTTCCAGTAACGCCATGCAGCAGCACCACCTCTTTCTGTTCCATTTGGGTAAGAACAGCGTCGTATGCCAGCTGCTGAATACCAGAAAGCGAAGCTGCTTCAGAAGAGGCTTCTGTATCCTCGAGCCTGCTAATCTCTCGCTGCTCAATAACAAAGATGCACTTATCACGGCACGCCTTAAGAACACCGTAGGATATCTGCGTTTTTTCCAACAGCGCTTTTTGCGTTACACGCGGAGGTTTGCCCCAGTTAAGCGGCTGCGCCATAGAAATATATGCAAGCAAAAGCCTTTGCTGAGCAGGAGCCGCGCTAAGTTTTTCGAAAAGGCCATTAACCGCCTCCTCGCTGCACACATCCTGATGCAAGGCCACTACGCTTTCGGTACGAGGCTTTATGCTCTCCCTAATCGACTCCTCAACTCGAAGGAAATGTCCACCTATCAACCTGTTGATTATGGGCAAAGGATTCTTGACCTCCAACTCCTTGGCAAGTTCCTGCACCGTGACATTTTTTTTTCGGGCTACAAGCTGCAGCACCTGTCGCTCCTCATCGGGCAGGCCATCCTCCTCCTCATCCTCATCCTCCTCACGCTCGAGATGGATTCGGGTTTCGCTTTCGAGCTTCATCCCGGCTGGAAGAGCAGCCTTCATTACATCGCCCGGGTAGGCCATGTAGTAGGAGGCAATCCATTCCCAAAGTGCCAGCTGATGGGTAGTTAGAACTGGTTCGCTATCCAGAACCGCCGCTATATCTTTTACCTCATAACCGGTGGGAGGAATTTTGTGAACATTAACTACCACTGCAGAGTATAGCTTTTTCCGACCAAACTGCACCACAACCCTTACCCCCTTTACCACCTGCTCTTCTAACTCCACAGGAATAGCATAGGTATAAGCCTTAGGCACAGGAACAGGTAGAACCACATCGGCAAAAAGCTTCTGCATAACGGTAGATTTCCCCAATTCTAGATAGCCAGCATTTCTGCCAACTTCAGCATTTTCACATTCACATCCTTCTTGTTCTTAATGGTTTGGTTGAATGGAA
>DATKTT010000275.1:0-14382 GCA_035530955.1 Williamwhitmania sp.
AGTCAATAGCAAAATAGTTTTTTTTTGTGTTATTTTTTTCCAAAATTTGTTTTCTTCAAAAAACACCGAAGAAAAATACTTATTGGAAATGAGCAAGCATAGTGAAGTATGGCGCGACTGCCTTAAAATTATTAGAGATAACGTTCCGGCAGCAAGTTTTAAAACCTGGTTTGAACCCATAGTTCCACTTAAAATAGAGAATAAGGTACTCACAATACAGGTACCTAGCCCATTCTTCTATGAGTATCTAGAGGAGCAGTACATCGATATTCTGCGCCGAACTATCAGAAAAGAGCTTGGTGTTGATGCCAAGCTGGAGTATAGTGTTGTTATGGACAACTCTGCAGTGGTTGCTGGTGCCCAATTTCCTACCACCGTTAAATTTCCTACCCAAAGCAAAGGGGATCTTAAAAATCGGCCCATCTCGGTTTCCATGTCCTCGTCGGAAAACCAGATTAAAAACCCATTTATTATTCCTGGTCTTAAGAAACTTCAAATCGATCCCCAGCTTAACTCCGATAACTCTTTCACCAATTTTGTGGAAGGAGAATGCAATCGGTTAGCACGTTCAGCGGGGTTAGCCGTAGCAAACAATCCTGGTAAAACAGCATTTAATCCACTATTTATATATGGAAACAGTGGATTAGGCAAAACCCATTTGGCTCATGCAATTGGCATTGAGGTTAAGGAGCAGTACCCCGAGAAAGTGGTGCTTTACGTTAGTGCCGTTCATTTCCAAAACCAATTTGTTGATGCCATAAAGAACAATACAAAGAACGACTTCCTTCACTTTTACCAAATGATTGACGTTCTTATTATCGACGACGTGCACGACTTCGCTGGCAAGGAAAAAACCCAGGATACCTTTTTTCACATTTTCAACCATCTACATCAGTCGGGTAAGCAGCTCATATTGACGTCGGACAAGCCACCCGTAGAGCTTCAAGGGCTTGAGCAGCGGTTACTCTCCCGTTTTAAATGGGGGCTTTCGGCCGACCTGCAGTCCCCCGATTTTGAAACTAGAATTGCCATCTTAAGGAAGAAAATTTACAACGACGGGATTGAAATTCCGGATGATGTGATTGAATACATTGCCTCCCACATTAACTCTAACATTAGAGAGCTTGAGGGCGCGCTGATATCGTTACTCGCTCAAGCTACGCTAAACAAGAAGGAGATAAACCTTGATTTGGCACGGCAAATGATTGCTAAGCTGGTAAAGAATACCAGGAAAGAGATTTCCATTGACTATATCCAGAAAAAGGTATGCGAATACTTTAACATTCCGATGGATGCTCTGCAAGCAAAAACGAGAAAGCGAGAAATTGTTCAAGCACGTCAAATTGCCATGTTTTTCTCAAAGGGCTATACTAAGGCATCTCTTTCTTCAATCGGCTCAATGATTGGGGGAAAAGACCATGCTACCGTTCTACATGCTTGCAAAACTATCTCAAACCTTATTGAAACCGACAAGGTATTTAAAGGTCAAATAGACGAGATAGAGAAGAAAATAAAGACGTTATAGGTTTGGCTTCATAGCAAAAAGAACGGTGAGAGTAAATTCCCACCGTTTTTTTTTTGCAAAACCAGAATGGCTACAGCACCATTTTTATCTGGGTTTGCCCATTTAGAATATCAACCTCAGTAAATCCCATTTTTTTCAGATATCGAAGATGAGAGGCGTTGCCCGTTTCAGCAACCAGCTGCTTAATACCAAGCGATTCGAAAAAGGTGGTGTTGTTTCGGTAAACAAACCGGCCCATCTTAAAGTCACGATACTCGGGAATAACAAAGTCAAGAACAACCTTTAAGGTATCGCCAGATTGTTTTTCACCAATAAAAACACCGGCAACGGCCATGTTACGCAAAACTAAAACTGTAATTGCATCGGCATGATTTCCAATTTTAAAGTCAGGGAAGATTGTCGCAATTTCCTGCCTGTAAAAATTTTGGAATGCGGTAAAGTAACCATCCGAAGAATCAACCCGCTGAAGGTTAAAAAACTCCTCCCTGTTGTATATCTTGTATAGGTAGTAAATATTTACGAAAACGATAAAACCGTTAAAGAGGGCTACAGGGTAGGCTAGAATTACAAATCCATAGATCGAAAACACTAACGATCCAAACAGGTTGAACCATCTGAGCTTTATTATTGAGCTCATTAGCAAAGAAATGGCAGTAATTATTGAAGCCACATATCCTAGCAACTCTGCAAAGCTTATACTTCCCATTTTCAAGTTATTTTTAGGTGGGAGGCAAAGATAAAAAAAAGAGCCTTTCGCAAAGCTCTACCTGTCAATTAAATCATCAAAATACTACTTTTGGTATTGAAGAAGCAACAAAAGTAACTTTTGTGCAGTATTTTCCCACTGGTACACCGTTGCCCTTTCTAATCCTTTTTTGGTCAAACCCAAAAGACACTTTTTATCAATAAGGATTAAGCGCCCTGCCTCTGAAATTTCCACCTCATTTTTTGGATCAACCAATATGGCAGCGCCATTAGCTACCTCTTCAAGTGAAGATTGTAGTGAGGTAACTATCGGAACCCCAAACGAAATAGCATCAAGGATGTTTAAGCACCATTTATCATAAAAGGAAGGTGCTATGTAGGCCGATGCCCCCACAAAAAGAATAGATTTATCTGTCTCCTTCATGTGGTCTATAAGAAGAATCTTTTCAGCGTGTTTTGTAAACCACTCCTCTCCCACTATCTTTATCACCATATCCTTAACGGCTCCAACAATTACAATTGGAACTTTCACCATAAGCACATCGACCATTCGCTTATAACCCAGCAAAACGCTGGTAATATTACTAAGGTAATTACTGTTGTTGATGGTTAGAATGAATTTATCGGGAAGATTATATTGTTTAGCCAACTTGGCGAATTGAGCTTTTACATCCACCTCGCTGGAGTATTTAGTAATGCCCGCCTGAACCACAATAAGCTTTTGGGGTTCTATTTCGGGCCAATAACGTTGAACCAAATTCTCCTTTTCGTAATGGCTCGAAAGGATAAGTTTTGTACACTTTAAAATCAAACGTTTGGAAACGTAACGGCGGTAAAAGGACTGTCTCTCAGCCTCAATGTCCGCCCCACCATAAAGTTTATCCCAAATAAAACCACCCCAAAAAGAGGGAAGTAAGTATAGGTGTGGGATCGTAAGCCCTAAAGGACCCGTAAATCCAAGATTCAGCAATACTTCACAACCATTTTTTTGAAGAGCCTTGGGCAATAACACTTGGTCACCAATTACATTTCCAAGCGATGAAATTTGCTTAAAGCTGAAATTATCGGCAAACGACAAACCTGCTGGACGAGGGTATTTAGAAAATAGAACATACCTATTTATTGTATCAGCTTTCTGCAGAGCATCAACCATTGCAAGGGTCACTCTTTCTCGAATAGTGCTGTTTGGCGAAAACAATTCAGCAGAGGATATACCAATTACCATAATTTTGCAACATTAAGGATTACTAAATACTCACAGGAATAAAAAACAAGAACAACACCAGAATAGTTTCATCGATGAGGCTAATTGGCCTAAGTTAAATAAAAAACGAGCGCAAGAATAACCATACGCTCGTTCTTAACTTATTTTAAAGAAGCTATTTTACCTTTCGCTGAACAACAAACCAAGGATTTGTTAAGATCTCCTTGTTATACATCATTCGGGAGTTGGTCTCAAAATCAAGAACCTCGCATCCGGCAGCTTCAGCCACAGCTTGTCCGGCAGCCGTGTCCCACTCCGAAGTTGATGCGAGGCGAGGGTAAACATCAGCACTGCCGTCAGCCACCATGCATAGCTTTAAGCTACTCCCACGGGAAATAAATGCCACCTCGCCATGCTTTGATTTGAGATCGTCAACAAATTTCTCCGTTTCCCGGGACATATGCGAGCGACTACCAACAACCGTCATTACGTTAGTTGACCTTTGCAGGGGAAGCTTATCCGATATATTTACAATGTCATTAAAGGTAAATGTGGCTTCTGTGTCAGGTTTTACGTCAATTATTTTAAACGCACCAAAAGTTATGTCACCAAAATAAAGTTCCCGTAGAACCGGAATATAAACAACCCCCATAATGGGGAACTGATTATAAATGAGAGCAATGTTAACGGTAAATTCACCATTACGCTTAATAAACTCCTTCGTTCCATCGAGCGGATCAACCATCCAGAAATACTCCCACCCCTTACGCTCTTCATAGAGGATGTCTCTACCCTCTTCACTTAGAACCGGAATTCGAGTCTTTGCTAGGTTGCTTTTAATTTCGTCGTGAGCCTTGCGGTCAGCAAGAGTGAGGGGTGTTGAGTCGGACTTAAGATTTACCTGAAAATCATCGGAATTGTATACATCCATTATTAAGCCACCTGCACGAACTGCTGCAGTAACTGCTGCAGAAGCAAGGAGCTTTAACTCTTTTTCCTGAATCATTCGGAGTTTTTTTGCTTATCCTTATTAATAGTACAAAGGTAAAACATATTTAGGGAAAGAAAAAAGCTGCCCCATACAATGAGGCAGCTAATAGTAGAAATTAACAAATTTTTACTTAAGCCTACTCCGAAAAGGCTCAAAAGTCATGAAATCGGCATGATGCACAACGTACGCTTCAGTTGTACGCTTTACCATATCACCTTCGCCAGCGTGAGTGGCAATAATATGGCATACTTCTGCAGGAACGCCGCATTGTTCAGCCAACGAAACACCAGTAAAAGGGTGGCGTAAATAAGCGCCATACTTGCCTTGTTTTGCCTTACCGTTTTCATCGAGTTCATACTCTAGGAGCTTCCCCACATCGGCCAAGATAGCACCAGCCACCAGAACATCAAGGTTTACCGGTAGCTCATCCTTAAAAAATTCATTCATCTTTTTTCCCGCCTCGTAGGCAATATGCACTACCGAACGTTTATGGGCCATGAATGAAACCTTCAAATCGGGTCCGCAAAGGAGGGTAAATGGAATAACTTTAAGATCGGTAGCAGATAGCACGCTTCGTTCGAGGGCAAGTTCCCACGTTTTTGCGGTCAGGCTACGCAAATTAATATCTGAAATCCACTCCAACTCAGGCCAAAGCTCAACCACCTGCTTAGCATAATCGTTTTTCATTTCTTATACAAATAAGGCACAGCCAACAAGCTGGCTATGCAATTTATTTCATGTTTCGGCTACTTCAGCTTAGCAATAATGGCGTCGGCCATTTGAATGGTGGAAACCGCTCCCTGTTTTATAACCTCAGGGCAACCACGAAGCTTCATCATATCGTAGGTTTTCACCTTTCCATCCTGAATAACCTCTCCAACTGCGCGATGAATTTTAGCAGAAATTTCGGCTTCACCAAGGTAGTCCAGCATCATGCAAGCGGAGTCAATCATTGCAATTGGGTTTACGATGGGAACTTCAAAGTCCGCATATTTTGGAGCGGAACCGTGAGTAGGTTCAAAAACGGCAATACCGCCATCGCTAAACTGAGCGCTGCATGCAAATCCCAATCCACCAATTAGGCCTGCAAAACCATCAGAAATAATATCGCCAAACATATTTCCAGCAACAATCACGTGGTAATCCTCCGGATTTTTGGTGAGCCACATCATCTGCGCATCGATGTTTGTATCCCACACTTGAATGTTTGGGAACTCCTTCTTGCTGAGCTCTTGGGCAACCTTGAGCATCATTCCTGATGTCTCGCGGATCACGTTTGGCTTCTCGCAAACTGTAATCGCCTTATAGCCCTTCTCCTTTGCATACTCAAAAGCAGCCCTTACGATTCTCTCTGTATATTTTTTGGTAAATATCCGGGTAGAAACCGCCAACTCCTCCTTTGGGCACCAACCAAAGTTGTCACGGAACTTTGAGTGAGTCATCAATGCATCGTATACTGGCTGCGGTGGATTTGTCCATTCTACCCCACCGTATAACCCTTCAGTATTTTGACGGAAAATCATGGTGTCTACCAGCGGTTCTTCAATGGTATTACCTGCCCCACGTCGAATAAAGTTTAGCGGATTACCCTTAAATGTTTTGCAAGGGCGCATGCAAATGTCGAGGTTGAAGTGCTGACGCATTGCCACAATAGGGCTATAGTAAACAAGTCCTTTGTTCTGCAACTCAGGAATAAGCTCGGAGGCAGCTTTATCTTTTGGCTTTGAGGTAATAGCCCCAAAAAGTCCAATTTTGTGTTTCTCCAAAAGCTTAATTGTCCGCTCGGGAAGTGGGTCTCCCTCCTTACACCAAAACTCCCAGCCAATATCTCCCTGAACATAGTTGGCGTGAAAACCAGCGGCTTCGAGCACTCTAATTGCTTGTTCTAGAACGATTTTTCCAATTCCGTCCCCAGGCATGGCTACTATTGTTCTATTTGTCATAAATGATTGTTTTTGGGTGAAAAGTTAGTTTACGAGAAATCCAAAAATAGAAAAAACATGCTACAAAACAACTGTAAAAAATCATACTTCAGCTTGCATACCAGTCGATAATCGGTTAAGTTTACGGGTCACTTTTAAAGTAGAAACTATGTCGAAACTAGGAAACTTAACACCATCAGATATTTGGATGTATTTCGAGCAGATATGCCAAGTACCTCGTCCCTCCAAAAAAGAGGAGAAAATAATTGCCTTCTTACTCGATTTTGCCAAAGCACATAAGCTTGAGGCAAAAACTGATGAAATTGGCAACGTAGTAATTCGAAAGCCAGCCACCAAAGGCATGGAGAATAGGGAAACAGTTGTTCTTCAAAGCCATACCGATATGGTGTGTGAGAAGAATAGCAACATTAATCACGACTTTAATGTTGACCCTATTCAACCCTACATTGATGGGGTGTGGGTAAAAGCAAAAGGAACTACTCTTGGTGCCGACGATGGCATTGGCATAGCAGCACAACTTGCCCTACTCGCTTCAACCAACGTACCCCATGGACCATTGGAGTGCCTATTTACAGTTGACGAAGAGACCGGCCTCACGGGAGCCTTTGAGATAAAGGAAGGATTCTTTGAAGGGAAGTATCTATTAAATCTCGACTCGGAGGATGAAGGAGAACTGTTTATAGGTTGCGCTGGTGGTCTCGATACTGTTGTAACTTTCGACTATGAAAGAGAACCAATGCCATCAGGAAATGTGGCTTATAAGCTATCCGTCTCTGGGCTATCGGGTGGGCACTCTGGTGACGACATAAATAAGGGATTGGGAAACTCCATAAAGTTGCTTAACCGGTTCCTGTGGAGAACAAACACGAAGTACGATCTTCGAATGTCCATATTAGAAGGCGGAAACCTCCGAAATGCTATACCGCGTGAAGCTTACACCATCTTTACCATCCACGAGGAGGACATCGAAAGCATGATGAAGGATTTCAAGCAGTATTTTCACGACATAAAACAAGAGCTGAGGGTAACTGAGCCTAATTTAACGCTTGAACTGGTGCCTGTAGCGCTACCTGATTATGTAATTGACGAAACTACCCAGTACGATTTACTTAACTCGCTATATGCCTGCCCTCATGGCGTAATTGAGATGAGCCGCGATATTCCTGGTCTGGTTGAAACTTCAACCAATTTGGCCTCGGTTAAGTTTATTCACGATAATCAAATCTTGGTTTGCACAAGCCAGCGAAGCTCGGTTGCTTCCTCAATTAAAGATATTTCCTATATGGTGGAGAGCGTTTTTCGGTTAGCAAACTCCAAAATTGTGCATTCTGACGGCTATCCTGGGTGGATGCCCAACACCAACTCGGTTATTTTAACTGTCACTGTTGATGCCTATAAGCGACAATTTGGCTACGAGCCCAAGGTTCGGGCAATACATGCCGGTTTGGAGTGCGGGCTTTTCCTTGAAAAGTATCCCTACCTCGACATGATATCATTTGGACCTACATTACGAGGTGTCCATTCGCCTGATGAACGATTGGAAATTGCTTCGGTTGAAAAGTTCTGGAAACTTTTAACAGATGTTGTTGCTCACATTCCCGTAAAAGAGAAAATGTAGGTGTAATTTTGCGGTAAAGAACGCACTATCACAGACTAATCTAATATGATAGTCAATTTTCGTTGGTATAGATTGATGAATACCCGGTGGAGGTGCTCCACCGGGTTATCTATTTAGCTATGGAATGGATATGTGGCTATTTCGGTTATCTCCAACAAGCCTACCAAACGGGGAATCTATTTCACTGGGATATAATTGCAATACTCATAATTGCAGGATTTTTGGTGGGATTTATTAATACTATTGCTGGTAGTGGCACAGTTATTACCTACTCTTTGTTCATGGGAATGGGGATGCCTGCCAACATTGCGAACGGTACTATCCGACTGGGAGTTATTCTCCAGACGCTTGCGGCAACCCTGAATTTTAAGAAGCAAGGTGTTCTAGACTCAAAAAGGGGACTCAAAATTTCCATTCCAGTGGCCATTGGTTCGGTGATGGGAGCTCAAACTGCAGCCATTCTCGACACTAAAATTTTTGAAAAACTCCTTGCAGTAATCATGCTTACCATGATTTACTTTTTGTTTAAAGACCCCAAAAAGTGGATTCTTGGCCAGGTAGATAAGGTTGAAAAGAAGATTACATGGAAGCCATGGCTTCTATTTCTTGCGATAGGCTTCTATGGTGGTTTTACCCATATAGGCGTAGGTATCTTTCTGCTTGCAGGTCTAGTTCTCGTTGCTGGGTATGATTTGGTACGAGGAAATGCCATTAAAATATTGGCCGTACTAATATATAGCCCTTTGGCCTTGCTAGTTTTTGTGCTCTACAATCAGGTGGATTACCGAATTGGTCTTATTGCGGCAATTGGAAACGTAATTGGTGGAATTTTAGCCTCACAAGTCGCAGTAACTTGGGGTGCTGGGTTTATCCGGTGGTTCCTCACCGTTATTATTCTACTGTTTGCCTTCGACAAACTCGGGCTGCTGCACTTTTTTCAGTTGTTGTAGGAATTTAAATGTATTACCAGAAAAACTTCCCTTATCTGTTCATTCTCGACAACTACTTAAAAATCTAGCTAAATTAAAACTCGTTTATATAACAAAACAAAGGTGCCCTTTGCTAGGCACCTAGAATATTAATATTCTGAGCGCTTGAGCTTACTCATCCATCGCCACAAAATCTTTTTTTGAAGCGCCACAAATAGGACAGCTCCAAGTTTCAGGAATATCTTCGAACGGGGTACCTGGCTCAATACCGCTATCAGGATCGCCAAACTCTGGATCGTAAATTAATCCGCAAACTTTACATCTGTATATCATATAATGCTACTTTTCTCGCAAAGATAAAGAAATAGTCTCGGAGGCCAAAATGAAGCATTTTGAGCAAAACGGAGACAATGCTTAGTTTTAAAAAACATCAAAGCATTATATACCAGAACAAAACCAATAATGTTGATCAACAGGAAGATTAACTTTGAGCGAGACCTTGAGCAGATAACTATTTTTAAAATAGCATTGCTCCACAATATTATCCCGAAAAAGACGATCCTAAAGAGGAATTGTTAGCCAACAATTTCAACCATCTTAAATGGCACAGTGAGCAGAGAACTAAAATCTTTTCCAAGGTTTTTAATAGTATCATCATCCTCCTCGAAAAACCAATTAACCACAACATTATGCCCATTTTTATGACAATCTTCCATGAGCTTCAGAATGGTAAACACAAAGCGATTTGATCCACTATTGATATACTCAAAGCGAAAATCAATTCGGCTTAGAGGTTCAGGAGACTTAATGTACTCTTCAATCCAGGAGGTAATAGGCTGGTAGAATGCCAAAGCGTCCTCTGGAATGGAACGGCCAGAGATTTTTAGAAGTCCTCGTGTAAGAGAAATTCCGGGAGTTTTTGATGTTTCCTTTAAAACTAAGTCGCTTGCAGATCCCATAGTCGTCGATTTTTACCAGACTAAAAATACAAAAAAAAGTTATCAACCTTTTTTAGCAAAAAAGATATTAGCAAAGGTAAGGAAAAGGAGCTACGAAGAAAAAAAAACTCCACTTTAGGTGGAGTTCTTTTTTTACAGCACGGAGAAAGTAATTAGATTCCCAACTTTTTCCTAATATCCTGTGGAATTGCGTTCTTGTTAACCATAATATTCATGGTCTTGTAAAGGACAAATGCTTGCGATGCATAGAAATCACCTTCATACTTACCAGATACACCCCAAGAATTCTTAACCATGTAGTATTTCGTTCCGTTTTGATCCTTTGCAATGCCATAAATCAACATGCCATGGTCGTCGGTTGTCTCATAATTATCAAAAGCTTTCTGACGCATCTCCTGGGTGATGGTCTTCTCTGATCCAGGCTTATCGAACTTATAAAGTTGAGCCTGGCGCTCCTTTTCGGTAAGTTTCGACCACTTAAGTTTCTCGGAATTATTCATTTCTGCTACATTAGCATCGGGAACTACGGCTACTCCATTATTGTAGGAGAAACCCTTTTCGCTTACGTCAGAGCCCCATGCAACGGTATAACCATTTTCAATTGAATAGTCAAAAACTCGTGCCAAATCAGCGAGTGGAATGTTATAAGATTCTGACCAAGCCCAGTTATCAGGTACCTCAAGAATAAACTTGGAGTAGAATGGGTGGTGAGTATAAGAGGTGAGCGAAACATAATCATCAGGATTTAAGCCAAGAGTTTGAGTAAACGTAGTGGGTGTATACTCCTTACCTTGGTATGTGAACTTTTCTGGCTTAGGTCCTAGGTAAGCATCCAAAATGCCGTCGAAGCCATTATGCCAAGCGGTGGTAAGTTTTTTGTCAGGATCGGTGATGACTGCATCAACGTACGCCTTAAGAACAGCATCGAGCTCACCCTGAACAGGCTTGGTCTCGCCATAATGCATACCAGTATATACCGTATCGGGCACCATGCCATAATTGCGATACACGTTCATGACATCAGCAAAGCTGCCGCCTGCACCAAATTCAAGGCTTCCATGGAGACGAACGTACTTCGTAGCTTTATCAGAATAGGAATTGCGAACTACCCACATCTCTGAAAGATTGTATGCTGGCTTGCCCATTCTTAGCAATTCTGACTCAATAAATGCAATGGTAGAAAAACTCCAACATGTTCCCGACCTGTATTGGTCTTTGATTGGTGTAATCTTTAGTTCCTTAACAGTTGTAAACTGATAGCCTTGCGTTTTGGTGGTATCCTTCTCCTGTGCAGAAGCAGAGAACGCCAAAATACATGCGAGCACTACAAATGACAATAATCTTTTCATTGTTGTTGGATTAATTTGGTTAGAGGACAAATATGTATTGTTTAAATGAAGTTTTGATACCAAAACGAAAAAAAAGCTTAAAAGAAGTTGAAAAATCTTTGGATAAATTTGCAGGAAAGCAAAATTTCCACAGAAATATTTGTCCATATTTTAAAAAAAGTTAAAAGTTATGAACATGATATCATACTATATACAAAATAGTTAGCAATTCATTCGTCAAAAATAATTTTTATTTTTTTTTAAAAACGCTTGACTTCATAAGATTGACGTCATACATTGCCCGCCATATTTCATGGTCCCTAAACCTAATATTAACTTAAAACTTTGCGTACATGAAAAAAATTACGATTTTATTGGCCGTGCTATTTATTAGCGTGAGCCTTTATGCTCAAAAGGGGTTCAAAAACCCAGCAGCAGCTTACTGTGAATATTTGGGCTACAAGTATTCTATTCAAACTGATGCTCGAAATGGTTCGGTTGGAGTAGTAACCTTACCCAACGGTAAAACTGTTAATGCTTGGGATTTTTACCGTGGGAAGATTGGTCAAGAGTACTCCTATGCTGCACTAAAAGGTTATGAAATTCAAACCGAGACAGTTACAAAGGATGGCTATACCACCGAACGCCCGGTTGCCGTTCGCACCGAAAGAGGTGTTGAGCAGCGCATTCCACTAGATCAACTCATGGCCATGTTTGGTGACAATATTGAGTTTGCATCTAAAGGAGAAGCCAAAGACGTTTTTGAAACGGCGAAGATTGATCCCAACTTTAAGGCTTCCAGAAGTTTACCAACCACCTTTGACTGGAGAAGCTACAATGGCCACACCTACATTGGAAGCGTTAGAGATCAAGGAAGCTGTGGCGACTGCTACGCTTTTGGTGCTACTGCTTGTGCTGAAGGTACTTATAACTTTGCTACGGGTAAATATGACAGCAACACTGCCGATTTCTCCGAAGGTTATATTGCTTGGTGCTTAGGCAGCATGTCAGCATACAGTAGCCATTTCAACGGTTGCGGTGGTGCCGACTACGACTACATGGAACTTCAGGCGCTTTGTGACATAGGAACAGTAAATGAATCCTACTTCCCCTATTCACAATCAACGAGCCAAACTTGCCCATCAGCCGCTACCAATGCGCCAAAAACTAAATTCACTGGTTGGTATCGCGTGGCTTGCTCCGACGAAAATGCCATCAAAACAGCCATAATGACTTATGGTGTGGTTGATGCAGCGGTATATGTATCCACTGCCTTCCAGAACTACACCGGTGGTGTATTTTCCGATGCCAGCACCTCTTGTACTGGAAGCCCTTGCTATAATACCACCACCAACCATGCAATTTCGTTGGTAGGCTGGGGAACAGATGCAACAAAGGGTGATTACTGGATTTTGAGAAATTCATGGGGTAGCTCATGGGGTGAAAGTGGCTATATGCGTATTGCCGTTACCTCTGCACGTATTGCCTGCTCTGTTTGCTACATGACCTACACAAGCGACAATACAACCACACCTACCGTGAGCACCAATAGCGTTACATCCATTGGGAACACTTCTGCTGTGTGTGGTGGCAACATTACCGCAAATGGTGGAAATACTGTTACTGCAAGTGGAGTTGTATATGCAAAAACAGCTGGCGTGACTACCTCAAATGGAACCGTAGTTTCTACCTCGCCAACCGTTACTACTGGTTCATATAGTTTAACAATGAACGGCTTAACAGCAGGAACAACATACTACGTTAATTCATTTGCTACTAATTCCAAAGGAACCAGCTACGGTGCTGAGAAATCGTTTACAACCACCGGAACAGCTCCAGTTTCCTATTGCACCTCACAGGGAAATAGCTCATCCTACGAATGGATAGCAAGTGTTAAGATTGGGTCATTTACAAACACCTCAACTGCAGCTGGTTACACCGATTTCACCAGCAAGGTTGTTAACCTTACTGCAGGAACTGCTGCAAGCATTACCTTAACCCCAGGATTTGCAAGTACAACCTATGCCGAGTATTGGAAAATTTACATCGACCTGAATGGTGATGGCGACTTTGACGATGCTGGAGAGCTAGTTTACGATGCTGGAGCAACGAGCAAAACTGCCATGACTGGAACAATTACAATTCCTTCATCACAAGCAGCTATTACCACGAGAATGAGGGTTAGCATGAAGTATAATGGTTCTCAAACACCTTGCGAAAGCTTCAGCTATGGTGAGGTTGAAGATTACACTGTAACCATAGCTGCCGGTAGTGCACCAACAATTCCAGCTGTTCCAACCGGACTTGCTGCCTCTTCCATTTCAACTACAAGTATGACCATTAGCTGGAGTGCCTCAAGTGGAGCAACCTCCTATGACCTACAATTTAGACCATCAGGTGGAAGCTGGACAACCTACAACACTACAACCACTTCGAAGGCAGTTACAGGGTTAACAGCAAATACAACTTATCAATTCCAAGTTAGAGCAAACAATAGCGCCGGTAGCAGCAGCTACTCCTCTGTTGTTTCAGCCAACACCCTTAGCCAAACAGTTTCCTACTGTGCATCAAAGGGTAGTAACGTAACCTACGAGTGGATTGACCTCGTTCAGTTGAACGAAATTAACCGCACTTCTACAAGTGATGGTGGTTACAAAGACATGACAAGCCTAACGGCGAACGTTGGCATTGGAACATCTCAAACCATATACTTCAGCGCTGGATTTAAGAGCACTTCTTACACTGAATACTGGGTTGTATGGATTGATTGGAATCAAAATGGCACCTTTGAGGATAGCGAAAAGATGGTAACCGGCAGCTCATCCAGCAGCAGCACACTTTCCGGTACATTCACCGTACCTTCAACAGCGCTGTTAGGAAAAACAAGAATGCGCGTTACCATGAAGTATAATGCTGCGCCAACTTCTTGCGAAACATTTAGCTATGGTGAAGTTGAAGATTACAGCGTAAACGTTGTTTCAAACGGTGCTAAAAATCTGAACGACAACAACACCATCGCTGAGCAAATTGGCAACGAAGCTGCAAATGCAGTGGAAATTTATCCTAACCCAGCAAAATCGTCGATTCATGTAAATATTCGTAGTGCAGAAGGTGCCATAATGGTACGCATTTACGATATGCGCGGTGCCTTGGTTAAGGAAGTTCTCCACCAAGACAATA
>DATKTT010000276.1:0-4468 GCA_035530955.1 Williamwhitmania sp.
CCATTCTAACCATTGGCGCATCAGCACAGGATGAATCCACTCCTACAGATGCTGCGTCGCAAGGAAAGGGTGGCGTTGCCACCACCACTGCCTCCCCCTGGAGCATCTTCTCCAACCAAGGAGCGCTTGGCTTTTACGACCACAAGGCGGTTTCACTCCATCAGGAAAATCGGTTCTTGGTAAAGGAACTTAACGTGAGCGCCATTGCAGCTACCCTGCCCGTTAAGCCCGGAACCATTGCGCTAGGTGTCTCCCGATTTGGATACAACTTATACAACGAAAGTCAACTCATGCTCGCCATTGGTAAGCGGCTATGGCCATCGTTCTCGGTTGGCATTGGCCTGAGTGCCCACTACCTTAAGCTGGCAGAAGGCTATGGCCACAGCAGCGCATATACCGTGGAGGCAGGCGTTCTCTACTCGCCAATAAAAAACCTTTCGGTAGGGCTTCACCTCTTTAACCCCACAGCCGAAACAATGGGAGAGAATCCGAGCAAGAAGATGGCCAGCGGCATCTCGGCAGGAATAGGCTACACGGCTGCACCGGGTGCCATTCTCGCCATTGAGGTTACCGAGCAGGAAAATGTTGAAACGCAATTCCATGCAGGCATTGAAGCAACGGTTATTGACCAACTGGTGCTGCGAGCCGGATACGCCTCCAACCCCGATTTGCTCTCCTTTGGGCTGGGCTATACCTACAAACCGCTAAAGGTCGATTTAGCTCTCACAACCAACAACCCGTTGGGCCTATCCAGCTTTCTCACGGTAGCGTACCTCTTTAACTAGGCTGCCATGAAACAACTTTTCATCGCGCTTGCCATAGCCATTACCCTACCATTTCCAGTTAGGAGCCAAGTTGGTAGTGATTCCACAAGATATTCTCATCTCCTTATAGAAACTCTGCTGGAGGAGTTGGCCGAAAAGGAAGATATGAGCGAAGAGGCCTTGGAGGATGTCTCCAATAATCTTCTAAACCTGATTGACAACCCGATAAACATTAACGATACTACCCCGGGAAACCTAGCCCAGCTACCCCTCTCCGATTTACAGATAGGTAGTATCTTGGATTATATCAGAGAGCACGGGCAGCTGGCCAGCCAATACGAGCTACCTTTGATTCCCGGCTTCGACCAAGCCCTTGCTGAAAAGTTGATGCCCTTTATCACAGTGGGTCCGGTTGTAAAAACTTCTTCAAGTAAAAAAACTCGGAATAGGTTGCTTATGCGCTACAGAAGGGTGCTGGAGCAGCAAAATGGTTACCTACCTCAATCGAAAGGTGGGCCTGTAAACGGCTACCTTGGATCGCCAGATGGGCTCCTTGTGAAGGGACGAATGCAGCTACCCCATCGAATAACCCTTGGCTTTACCGCGGAGAAAGATCCGGGTGAGGAGTTTCTCAGGGGGAGTAACCCCAACGGCTTCGACTTCTACTCGGGATACATCGCGGCAACCGAGCTGGGAGTGTTGAAGCAGCTGGTTGTGGGTGACTTCTCCGCCAACTTTGGACAGGGACTCACCCTTTGGACCGGCTACTCCCTAGGAAAGGCAAGCTTGCTCATCGATCCAGGAAAAAGAGGCAGGACCATCTCACCCTACTCCTCCACCGACGAGAATCGTTTTTTCAGGGGAGTGGCAACCACGGCCACCTTGGGGGAAATAACAATAACGGGCTTTGCATCCCACAAAAACATGGATGGGAACCTCGAGACCGACACCACGGGATTCAGCAGCTACCTCGCCACAGGCAGCCATGCCACCGCCAGCGAGATGGCCAACAAGCACACCATTTCGGAGGACGCCATGGGTTTAAACTTTTCACTGAGCCATAGCTGGTTTAAAGTTGGAGTTTCGGGGTTTGGTGCAAAAACTAACAAGCCGTTCATACCCTCCACTGCGCCACAGGATATGCTTGAACCTGACCCAACAGAAATTCTTCGCATTGGCACACACTTTTTGGCCATAACCCACAAGGCTGAGTTCTTTGGCGAAGTGGCCACCGACCAATACCGCTCCACAGCCATGGTGGCCGGAGGCATGTGGCAAGCCGCCCCCGCACTTACCACCTATATTGTTGGCCGAAATTATGGCAAACGCTACCTATCTCGCATGACCGCAGGGTTTGGCGAGGGTAGCCAAACTAGCGCCGAACAAGGAATTTGCATCGGTCTGGAGGCCAGCCCCTATCCCAAATGGCGACTGCGAAGCTACGCCGACTTCTTTTCCTTTACCTGGCTAAGGTATAGAGTGTCGGCCCCGTCGTCCGGCAACGAAGTTTTTACCGAAGTCACATACCGCTCCGACTCAGGATTTGCGCTACAGCTGCTTTTTACCCGTGAGAAGAAGCCATACAACATCGACGTAAACCAAAACACGCAACTTGAGCAGAACACCAAAACAAGGGCTCGGGTGCAAATTACCTTTTCGCCCTCGAAAACGGTGAAACTGCGCACAAGGCTGGAGCATGTTTGGTACGACAAGGAGCTATCGACCAACGAAAAAGGGGTGGTGCTGCTTCAGGATGTAACTTGGTATACGAGCAATAGAAAGCTGTCGCTGAGCGCAAGGGCAGCCTACTTCAACACCGATGGATGGGACTCACGGCTATACGCCTACGAGAACGACGTACTCTACTCCTTTTCCGTTCCTGCCTACTACCTCTCCGGAGCGCGATTCTACCTGCTTGCCACCAGCAAGCTCACCAAAAATCTTACGCTCTGGTTACGTTGGTCGCAAATCCGTTTTGCCAAAAAAAATGAGGTCGGTTCGGGCCTTACTGCGATAAACGGAAATGCAAAAAACGATGTCAAAGCCCAATTCCTACTGAGGTTTTAGCCCATATTACCAATTTGACCAACTGCCAATTAGCTAACAGTAAACGTTTGTATACGGCATCTTCTTGCACTACTTTTATAAGTAGAGATGCTAGCTATGCTAAACGTTGCCTACGATTTCGACCCCGTAACGTCGCTCTTTGTCCATAAAATGACAGAAGCGGAGCCGTTCAATGAGGTAAACTATATCCTAACCGTTTCGGAATTTCTTGAGATTTTAGAATACAAAAAGCCCACCCTGATTCTAATCCACACCTCTCAAAAAGAGATGCTTCCAATGAATAAGCTATCGGGATGGTTGGAGCAACAGGTGTTACCACAAATAGCACGGCTTGGCATTAGGAAGATGGCCATTGTTTCCGACGCTTACCCAAAAGGAATAGTAAAAAGGAGAACCTACCACCACTTCCCTTGGCTCACCATTGGCACATTCAAATCGGAGTCCACTGCTAAGCATTGGCTGCTAAAGGGAACAATATAGCCATATAGAAGATTTAGCAGTTTTTGGTTCCTAACTCATGATTTCAAATTCAACATTGATCTTTTTGCTTTTTGAATGGGGTTTAGAAGCACATTCACTCAATGGTAAATGACAGGGAAAAGTTCAACCCACATAGCAAATTGCCGCCACAATAACCGAAAAACTCATTCAGCAAGCTTTGCAATTCCAAATTGCTTAATTGAAATCGTTGACTCCCCGTCTTCTCAAGCAAAAAAGCACATCGCTTCAATTTGCTCTGAATTCCAGTATCATGAAACGTCTGTTCCGCTCAATACTTGCACCTTAGCAACAGCCTCCTCTTGCGTTTTTACAAAAAAACATTACTTTTAATTTATCAATTTAATTACTAACCTACACTGCTACGCATGGAAACAAATGAGACAACGGTCAACGTGCCGACTGTAGAACCAGACGGCCTTATGCTGAAAGAAACCACCCTACGCCACATCGATACTATTCGCAAATGGGCACTCTTCTTCTCCATTCTTGGATTTATTATGATTGGGCTACTAGGCCTCGGATTTGTAATCGTGCTGGTTGGATCAACAGCGTTATCCATATATTCGGGGATGGCTGGAGGAATGATGGTTGGATTTGCATTTCTATACCTTATTTTCATCGCCATCTATTTCTTTCCAATTTACTACCTGTTTAAATTTTCGGACACCATTAAGCGTGCGCTGGCAACCCGCAACCAGGACGATGCCGAAGTTGGTTTTGGCTACCTCATGAAGCATTTTCGCTACGTGGGTATTCTTACCATTGTGATCCTTTCTATTTACCTCCTAATTTTTGTTGCTGTATTTGTGTTTGCTGCAGCCATGGGAGGCAAAGGATTCTAGAACTTTGTTTTAGTTTAAACTTAATGACACGGCAGATCAAAGCCGTCTGGTCAAAAACAAGTTCACAGGCTTCTTACCAAAGGACGATGCTACGCAATAAATGAGCAAAGAGGCTGTCTAAAAAGTGTAGACAGCCTCTTTTTTTAAATATCGCTTAGCTTGCTAGCTGTTAATATTGGGTAGCTCCAGACCATAGCCTTTCTTTCTATCTTCTGCCTTAAGCAGGAAGGCAAACAGCAGGGAGAGTATGCTGAGTGAAGTGAAAATTACCAAATCGAAGAAGTAATCGTACCG
>DATKTT010000277.1:0-5984 GCA_035530955.1 Williamwhitmania sp.
TGACCTCTTTCCCATTTTCTGTGGATCGGCAAAAAAGGATATGGGTATAAAACGTTTAATGGAGTTTATAATTAACGTTACTCCCTATCCAAATCAAGTTCCAAAACCTAAGGCAACCGATGGCACAGAGATTGCCTGCGACTCCAATGCTCCAACTTCCATCTTTGTATTCAAAACATTACATGAGCCACATATTGGCGAGGTTAACTACTTCAAGGTAATATCGGGTAAGGTTACCGAAGGCATGGATCTTACCAACATGAACAACGACGTTAAGGAACGGTTTAGTCAACTTTTTGCTTCAGCTGGAAAAAACAGAAATAAGGTCACCGAACTTTATGCTGGCGATATTGGATGTACTGTTAAATTAAAGAATACCAAGTCGAACCATACGCTGAATGGCCCTGGAGCTGATTGGGTATTTGCGCCCATTGAGTTTCCTGAACCTAAATTCAGAACGGCCATTAAGGCGAGAAATGAGGCTGATGAAGAGAAGATGGGTGAAGTTCTTACCCGAACCCACCAGCAAGACCCAACGGTTGTGGTGGAATACAGCAAAGAGTTGAAGCAAACCATTGTTTCAGGACAAGGAGAGCATCACCTCAATATATTAAAGTGGTATTTGAACAACGTTTATAAGATTGATATAGACTTTATTGCTCCAAAAATTCCTTACCGCGAAACCATTACCAAAACTGCAGTTGCCGATTACCGCCATAAAAAGCAGAGTGGTGGAGCCGGACAGTTTGGTGAGGTTCATATTGTAATTGAGCCACACATTGAAGGTGCACCCGATCCATCAAAGTTTAAGGTTGACGGAAAGGAAATCACCCTCAACATTAGAGGGAAAGAGGAGGTAAAGCTGGATTGGGGTGGCAAGCTCGTTTTCTATAACTGCATTGTGGGTGGAGCAATTGATGCCCGCTTTTTACCGGCAATTCTCAAAGGTGTTATGGAGAAAATGGAAGAGGGACCGCTCACTGGCTCCTACGCACGTGACATCCGCATTGCCGTATACGACGGGAAGATGCACCCTGTTGACTCCAATGAAATTTCCTTTAGATTGGCAGGTAGAAATGCGTTTAAAACCGCGTTTAAAAATGCTGGTCCAAAGATTATGGAGCCAATTTACGATGTGGAGGTTCTTGTTCCCAGCGATAAGATGGGTGACGTGATGAGTGATTTACAAAACCGTCGCGCAATTATTATGGGAATGGGTAGCGAGAAGGGGTTCGAGAAGATTACTGCCCACGTTCCGCTTTCCGAAATGCACAAATATTCTACCACTCTTTCGTCGATTACCAGTGGTAGAGCAACCTTTGGAATGAAGTTTGCCAACTACGAACAGGTACCGAGCGAAATTCAGGAGAAGTTGCTCAAGGCATACGAATCAGATCAAGACGAAGAATAGCATCTTATGTCATAATTCGAAAAGGCCACCTCAACTGGGTGGCCTTTTCTTTTGCAACAATTATTGATAAAGAAAGACTCAATACCGTAAATAAACAATTCGGCCCAACCATGCATGGTTGGGCCGAATTTTAAGCGTGTTCAAACTCTAAAAAGAATTTAGATTAGTTGGTTACAACCTCTACCCACATTCCCTTGTCCTTAGCCGATATGGAATTATCGTACATCGCCTCGCAGTATGCACCGGGGAAGTAAAACTTACCGGCATAGGTGGCGGTTACCATAATAACATAGCGCTTTGTTTCACCCGGCTGAAGGCCAAAGTAGGTCATTACCCGGTCGTCGCGGAAATCTTGATAATCGCTACTAGAGCTGCCAAGCGAAGGTTCATTACCCTCGAGACGTGTATTCCTAATTTCCCAACCGGATGGAAATACCTCCGTTAGCGCCAACTCCTTATACTCCTTAAGTATGCCGGGATGAGTAACGGTTACCTCAACGGTGAATTCAGCTCCCTGTTTAAGGTGAGAAACATCAATGGAGTTACCATTGCTAAGGAAGCGAACGCTCATATTTAAGTTGCTACGTGAGCTTTGCTCATCACCCTGAATAGGTACGCCCACCTCGCGCAGCTTTACAAATAGTGTTCCTTTGCTCCTATTGGTAACTTGGAGCGAATTACTTCCGTCCTCCTTAATAGTCAATGGGTGCTCCACCATGCTAAGATCGGTCTCAAGTTTCTCCCCCTTACCGTTAAAATCAATCGAGGCCTTAAGCCCCTTATCGGACTTAGACATGGCCTGATACTTAGCCATAGCCAATAGCGAGTATGCAGTCTCCTGCGTGCTCATCCATCGGCTAGAGTTCATGTCGGTTGCCAAATCCTTTGCAACGGAGGCTGCCTGCGCCGTTTTATCCAAAGTGGTGAGCGTTTCAAGAATCATTGCCTTGTCGCGAAGGTCGGAGCCATAGGTGTAAGCCCACTCTCGGTATGCAGGAACACGGTCGGGAAGTGATGCCACCATCTGATTTGCCACATCGGTTTTACCTGCTAGCGCATATGCTGCCGCAAGACGCCATTGTGCTTGAAGGCTAAGGTCCTTTACCTCCTTCAACCGGTTCATCGCTCCCATTTCAGGAGAACCAGCAAGTGCCAAGGTGTAAAGTCTATAGGCCTGAACCAATTCGGTATAGTGATATCCATAATAGGTATCATCGGTCCATCTTCGAGAAGCCGACGATTGGTAATCCTTCCACTTGGTGAGCATTTGGTCGGGAACGGAGTAGCCCGCCTTTTTGGCCTCTAGCAAGAAATGGCCCACATAGCAGGTGCTCCAATCGTCTACATAACGGTAGTAGCCTGGCCAATACATGAACCCACCATCGGCAGTTTGAAACTGCATGAGCCTTTGGATGCCTGCCTTCACGTTATCCTCGGTTCGGGCAACCTGGTCCTTTGGCAGGTCGACAACTTTTGAGAGATATAGCTGAGGGAAAACACTGGATGTGGTTTGCTCAACGCAACCGTGTGGATAGGCTATGAGATAGCGTAACCTTTCGCCCAGATTAATTGGAGGAATGGCCGACAGTTCCAAGCTAACTTTGTTTGTTCCAGTAATGCCAAACGGTTTAAAGGTGTCGTCCCACTTTTGTCCAGGAGCCACCTCGGCATCGGTAATCTTAGCCATGGGGACATTGGCATTCCTAATCTCTATGTTAATGGTATAGGTCGATTTATTCCCATTGCCTTCGGCGTAAACCTCCACCTTGGCGTTACCCACTGCAGGCTTTGCCTTTAAACGGAAGAACACTACCTGATCGCCGGGCTTGTCGAAGTTTATGGTTTGGGTATTACCGCCCACAATTTCCAGCAGGTTGCTGGTCTTAACCTTCACATTAACCTTATGAACCCCTTCCTCCATTGCAAATACGTTGGCTGGCAACAAAACTTCTTCCGATGGACCAAGA
The DNA here is from genome assembly GCA_035530955.1 of Williamwhitmania sp. Taxonomy (GTDB): domain Bacteria; phylum Bacteroidota; class Bacteroidia; order Bacteroidales; family Williamwhitmaniaceae; genus Williamwhitmania. The sequence goes on from DATKTT010000277.1 coordinate 3,379, forward strand.
ACGCGAGGCAGGGTAGCCATCACCATGAGTGCCTCCTTTACGGGTGTTGCCTTTTCGGCAAATCCGTAGGCACCATTGCCAGCTGCCACTACCATAGTTCTTACAGAGCCAATGTAGTTTGGCATGCGGAATTTATGGGTAGCCTTTTTTCCTTTTCCTAGGGTGAAAGGTCCCATAAACTTCACCACCGGTTTAAAACGAAGTCCCTTCCCATTGTCGTCGGCCTTGAGTTCCTCATCACCGCCAATGGATAACAACCGGCCCATCTCACCACCAAAGGCACCAATAATATCGTCGTAAAGGTCGAACGACTTAACGCCAAGCGCCTCCCGCGCATAGAAGTTGCTCCACGGGTCGGGTGTTTTAAAGTGGGTGATATCTAGCAACCCTTCATCAACCACGGCTAACGTATAGGTCATTGGCTTTCCATTCTTTTCGGAAACCGTAATGGCAACATCCTTTTCCGGCTTAAGTGATTCAGACATCTCAATCTGGGGCGTTAGCCTTGTTTGAGGGTCAATAACCTCTAATGGAACAATGCCATACTGGCGAATGGGGAGGTCGTTGTTTTTCCGAAGGTGTGGTTGCACCAGGGTAACATTAATAAATACGTTGGGAGTCATCTCTGGAGTGGCCTCCAACTTTATGGTATTGTAGGTATCACCGGCATCAACCCAGTAGGCCTTCACAATCCTTGAACCATTCTCGATGGAGACTAGGGCGCGTGCACCTTCTGCACCAGGAATAGTAACCTTAACCTCCTCACCCACCTTGCAGGTAGCTTTGTCGGTAGATAGCGATAGCATGGTAGCGCCACCGGGCATATCGCCCTTGGAACGTCCACGCGACATGGGCCAATCCATGTATATAATGTCGCCGCAACTTTGACCCGACTCAGGATTGATTACCCTGATGTAGTAGCGTCCCCAATCGGGATAGTTGATTTTGAACTTAACACTTCCCTTGCCATTCACTGTATTAGCTGTGGTAGAAACCACCGGTCTGGAATAGTTGGAGTTAACGTAGCTGGCTGCGCCATTCTCGTTCTCCTGCCACCACCAGCTCCAACCCATCTTATAAATCTCCACATCGAGCCCCTTTACGCTAATTGGTTTGCCTTCGCCATCAACGGTAACAAGCGTAATGGTCTGGTCGCGATCAACCTCTACCCATTGCCCACGTTGTGGCTCGGGTGAGCGCATGCCTACGTAGCTGTTGTAGGGGAGAATTGGAAGGGTAAGAAAATCGACGCTAAAATCGCCACCCGGTTCAAACACCTTTCCACGGAAATTGCCATTAAGTGCCGAAGGTAGAGTGGACGAAATATTTAGGTTTGTGTGAATTGTGGCGTTACCATTTCCATCGGTGGTTCCGTTGAAAACCTCGAACGATTCCGATGGAGCAGAAATTCCCGGATCGTCGAACAGGTAGTTGTCATACCCCTTAAACTTGGCTCTTGCCTTACTGAGCGTAACCTCGTAGGAAGCCTTCAAATTACCGGCTATGGCACCATGCAACCAGCGAGCATTCAACGAAGCATCAATGTGTCCCGTTTTTCCAAACCGTGATCCCTTATCAAGTTCAAAGGTAACCTTGAGGCGGTTGGGTTTAACGGTTTCCACCTTCAGCTGCTTGGTAAAGCTGGTTCCACCCGTTTTAACGGTGGCAATATAGTTACCGGTTGGTGCGTCCTCTGCTGTAACGGGAGCAAAGGAGTAGATACCCGTTTTATCGTAGGTGCGAACCAAGCGGCTCACGAGTTGCCCTTGCGGATTTCTGAGTTCAAAAACTATGGGGTGACCAACAGGTAGCAATTCTTGCTTGTCCTCCACAATAAAGCTGACAAAAAGGGTGTCGCCCGGACGCCAAACGCCACGCTCACCGTAAATAAATCCCTTGAGTCCCTTTTGCACCTCAACACCGCTAACGTCGAAGTTACTGAGTGATAGCGACGAACCATCGTCGAGACGAAGGTAGCCGCGCTGCTTATCCATCTTCGCAACAAGTAGAAAAGGCGTTCTTCCAATACGGAATGTAGCAAGTCCATCGCCGTCGGTCTTTACTTTTTGCAAAGGCTGAAGCTGGTAGTCGAGAATTTCTACCTCAACGCCACTGAGCGGCTTGGCTGTGCGAATATCGCTGGCAGCAACCAACATATCGCCACTGTTGCCACGCTTGGCAATGAGGCCAATATCGGAGGCTAAAATATTTTGCTTAATCATTTTATTCGAGGAGTAGTAGGCCACGTTGCAAGGATTATCGCGCTGCTGCCAGTCGTAATCCTCATCGTATTCATACTCATCATCGTAATCGTAGTAATACCCGGGAGCGTCATATTTCTGATCATCCTTAACATCTTCCTCACTCTCCTCAAAACCCGACATGTTATCCTTGAGGGTATCGCCCTGACAGGTCCAAATAATATTTTTTTTGCTAAAGCTGATGTTGATTTGGTAAATGGCACCCGGCTCCGCCTTAATGTAGTCGTTAAGGTCGAGGCTAAAACGGTTCCAGCGCGAAAGGTCGGCAATACCCGAGTTGGTAAGAGGAATGGTTTTCCGTAGCACGGGACGACCAACGCGCTTCATCTCGCTATTGCCATCGAG
>DATKTT010000278.1:0-2996 GCA_035530955.1 Williamwhitmania sp.
ACTGAAGCTCTTTGGAATAGCGCAGGTTAAGCGATGGAGCATTACCTCAGCTTTTATCTATGGTTCTGGAAAACCTTGGGATGATCCAACCTTTACCTCTTCATTCCAACTCTCACCTACCTATTCAAAAAATGCACAGCAACTTCCAGCCTATAAGCGTGTGGATGTAGGTGTAGCCTACAACTACAAACTTGGGAAGGTGAATTGTCGTGCAGGCGTTAATGTATTTAATCTGCTGAATACCAATAATATTTTAAGCAAGCCGTACGAACTAAAGGATGATCCCTACGCACAGGTACTTCAAGGTAATTCACCTTTGGAATTTACCGACGAAAAGGGAATGGGAATGCTAACCTCTGTATTTCTTAATTTCCGATTCTAGTCAACTGAATATTTTAGTGAGTTAATGAGTCCCCTTAAGCAATCGCTGCACCGTACTTGGCTGTTCTGCAAACAATGTTTTAAAGCCATCGGCTTTTTACTATGTTTTGCAGGTCAAAAAAATTAAATAATCGGTAGGGTATTTAAGCTTTACCTTGTATTAGTGTTGACAATCAAGGAAAAAAGTCGTGAAAGCAAAGAATAGGATAGGATTTAGTAAACCAAATTCAGATGATAAAAATCTGGAGATGGTTTTTACTGCTTTGCGACGACTCAACGTCCCTGCAACAAGAACCAAGGAGGAGGCGTGGCAGATGCTGCTCGCAAAAATGGAGGAGAGAACGAGTTCGCCGGTTATCCAACACCATCGCATTGGTAAGTTTGTTGCAATGGCTGCGGCAGCGATTATCGGGCTATTTATTGTGACCTGGTTTTTTCTTAACAGCGATGAGCGAAAAATCAGCACTGGATATGGCGAAATGGCAACTGTATACCTACCAGACAGTTCCGTTGTGATACTCAATTCCGGAACCACCATTTGGTATTCGCCAAATAGCTGGAGTAAACAGCGGTTAGTTCGGATGCAGGGTGAAGCATTCTTTAAGGTTAAGCACGGGAAAAAATTTTCTGTAATAGCCTCTAAGACCATAACTAGCGTATTGGGAACAACTTTTAATATTTTTGCTCGCGACACGGAGGTTAGGGTTACCTGCCTTACCGGAAAAGTTCAGGTTAAGAGTAAGGTATCTGGAATGACTACACTCCTGTTGCCAGGTTCAAATGCAAAGGTAAATAGAACAGGTGATCTACAAACTGGAAAAGCCTCCATCGACAATGAGGCAAAGTGGGTTGAGGGCAAGTTCTATTTTCAGCAGGAGGGGATTGGAAGGGTCTTTGACGAAATTGAGCGGCAGTTTAAAGTGAATATTATTTATGATGGTAGCAGACTTAGGACTTATACCGGCTTCTTTACCAACTCGAGCTTAAACGAGGCCCTTAACCTAGTGTGTATTCCTATGCAGCTACACTATGAACGAATTGATTCAACAACAGTGAAAATATTTTCATCTAATTAAATGTTTAATTTTAATCTTTTTCACCATGAAACGTTTTAGCATTTTAATGATTGCTGCACTTGCAAGTTTAACATTTGCCTCGTGCCAAAAGGACACCACTCCAACCAACCCGTTGGAAAGCACCACAGTCGACGACAACCAGGTTACATCCTACGTTGATGATGCCACCAACGAAATAAATGACGTTACCATGAAGAGCGACAACTCACAGAGTGCAGCACTTGCTGCATTTGCAACCGATAGCACAGCTGCTTCAAGAACGGTAGCGATTACTTTTAGTGGCGATACCATTATAAAAACGGTTACCTATGTTAACTGGACCAATCCTAATTCCAACAATGGTCATGTAAAGAATGGCGTTATTAGAATCGCCATACTTGGGGGCCCACTACAGAGTACCTTTCTAAGAATAGCTACCTTCCAAAACTTCTCTATTGATGGGAATGCTATTGAGGGAACCAGAACAATTACCAAGACTTCCGATAACGTATACACTTATACTCTCACAGGAGGAAAGGTTACTTTTACCGATGGAACCACCTATACCCGGACATCGACGCAAACTCGCACATGGGTTGATGGTTTCGATACCCCATTCAATATTTGGGATGATATTTGGACCATTGAGGGAAGCGAAACAGGCGTTAATCGATCGGGCATGACATATACGCACACAATTGTGAATCCGCTCATGATTAAATTGAGTTGCCGTTGGATTGTATCGGGAACTATTGATATTACGGTTGGCACTGAAAATGCCACTGTTGATTATGGAGATGGTGCCTGCGATAACCAAGCAACTCTTACCTACAATGGCAAAACCTATGATTTTAATTTGAGGTAATTCCAGAGAAGAGAAAATCATTAGCGGGTCAAGCAAGTAAGGGGTTGGATTTTTTCAGCCCCTTTTGCTTAAATATCGTAAGGTGCCGATCGCAGTTCCTCGAAAAGCATAATTTTGCTAAACTCACAATCGGGCAGGCCTATTTGCTCAAATTTTTGGTTACGAAGTTTTGGCTCAAATCCAGCATCTACAATGGCTTTTTGGATATGGTAAGCATCAAGCCTATATGCTGTGCTGCCGCGGAGATTGGCATTCTCGTCTATTATAATGGAACCAAAATCGTTTGCTCCAGCGTGAAGTGCTATTTGGGCAAGTTCCTTACCTACGTACTGCCAAGAAGCCTGAATGTTGGGAATGTTTGGAAGCATAATGCGGCTAACAGCAACCATTCGTAGGTATTCCTGTGCTGAGAGTTGAACACCCACAGGCACAGTCCCGGTGCGCGTGGCAAGTTGGTAGTGCATAGGCCATACCATGAAAACAAGAAAACCGTATGTTCCTTTGGGTCTTTCAGCCTGTAGCTCTCTAATTTTAATGAGATGCTGAATCCGCTCCTCTGGCGTTTCAAAATGGCCAAACATCATGGTTGCCGAAGTTGGCAGGTTGAGCTTATGAGCTTCACGCATCACGTTGAGCCAAGCTTCGGCATTTGGTTTTCCCGGCGACAGTTCACTTCTTACCCTATCGCAAAGAAT
>DATKTT010000279.1:0-15850 GCA_035530955.1 Williamwhitmania sp.
TATCCTTGACCAGAAAAGCTCCGAAGTCTGGAATAATTACTCTGTTGTGTTTTTCCAGTAATTCTCGAAAATAATTTCCAAGCATGGCATATTTATTTTATAAAGCGTTAAAGTTTACAAATAAAATATGAGTTTGCCAAAAAAAATGGTTGGTAATCGACATCTGTGCTGGTTTTAGTTGTTATACCTGACAAACCTGATTAACGACTCGGGATATTTTTTCAATAGAAAAAGGCTTCGTAATTAGGTCGCTGAATCCTACATCTTTAAAATCTGCAAAAAAATTAATAGGGTTGTGAGCTGTGATTGCAACTATGGGGATTTGGTTTTTGGGAAAGGGTAAGGTGCTTCTAATGTAACGTGTAGTTTCAATACCATTCATTACAGGCATTTCAATGTCCATAAAAATGGCATCAAAATTATTTTTTAAGAGCAAGTCAATCGCAATTTTTCCATTCTCTGCCTCCATGTAGGTAGCCGGAATTTTTTTTAGAATTTCAGCGAGCAGAAGTCGGTTTACAAAAATGTCGTCGACGATGAGAATACTATAAGGCATGGCTGTGATGGTTTTGGTTATCCTAATTTACTAAGTGTTTCTATGATTGGCTGACTGTTAATGGTGATGTTTTTTCCTTGAACCGTAATGAGCTTGTCATTTTTGAATTCAGTGAGTGTGCGTATAAGACTCTCCTTGGTGGTGCCTGCAAACTCCGCAAGTTCTTGCCTCGACAGCGGTAGGCAAAAGGTATTGCTGTTGTATATTACCTGCGAAAAGTAGAGAAGAATGTCCGCCAATTTACCGGGTAGCTGCTTGTAGGATAGCGCCGCTAAGCGAGAGATTAAAAAACGATTCTCATCGGAAATAGTATGCATAATCTCCTTTGCAAAGGTAGGGTTTTCTGACAGCAACCTTTGAAAAAAGGGATAGTCGATATAAATAACAGTGGTTGGGGTAATGCCCGAAAAAGAGCAGGAAAATGTGTTGCTATTAATTAGGTTGTCAATGCCAAGGAAGCATCCTGCCTTACAAAGTTTTACAATTATATGCTTCCCCTTTCTCGTTTCAAGGTGCATCTTAGCAATGCCTTCAACAAGAAGAAGAATACTCGATGTGTGACTATTTTGCTTAACTAAAATATCATTGTTGTCAAACGATACTTGGCTTGTATGACTTTTTAACTCCTGAAGTTGTTGGGGAGTTAAACACTGGATCCAACTTGAATTTTCGAGTAAGTTTTGAAACATAGATGATTATATATTTGGCTGGAAAAGTAAGAAATAATTTCGTCATTAGTTGATGTATATCACCGTTCTTTTTGCTGAAAAGCAAGACCAAATAGGAGGATAATTAATTGGGAATGTCTAATTTTCACAGAAATTTAAAACAGTTGTCGTGTCGAAGTATATTCTTATTATTGACGATTCAGAAACCAACCTTGTGCTGTTGGAGGCAGTTCTGGAACAGGAGGGCTATCAAACTATCCTTGCTAGAAATGTTGCTGATGGATTAAAGGCTATGTGGGTTCAGAAACCTTCCCTCATTCTTCTCGATCTCTTGATGCCAAAACGTTCTGGAATCGATTTTTTGGAGGAGATGAAGCAGAGCAATCAATTTGATGATGTTCCTGTATTTGTTGTAACCGCTGCCAATGAAGGACTTAAGCCACAGGTAATGAAGTTTGGCGTGGCGGGTTACTTTACCAAGCCTATTGACATCAAAACCTTAACGGTAAAGGTAAAGGAGATTCTAAATAGTTAAAAGGGTTTATTGTGGAGAATCAGAACACCCATCTTTCAATTTCAGAGATTTCCGGTTTTTTCTGGCAGATAGACCAGAAAATACAGCAGCTTCATACCTGTTCAAGTGAAGATTTTTTGGCGCTGAACGGAGCCTTTAAACAATTTTATAAACAGTCGAAGGAGTTGGAATCCAACGCAAAAGAACTATTTAGTCTTGTATCGGGCCGTGATGGTACTGTTTTGTTTCAGCAGCTAAAATCGTTTTACCTACAGCTCGAAGCGGATCAAATTTTGCTTAGTCATTTCTTTCGAGATTCAAAAAAATCGATGGAGGATATTTCCCAGAGCATCGACGATTTGTTTTTTCCCCTTAAAAATCTGACGCAGGACCTTCTTACCCTGAAATTTTTGGTGGCCAACAAGCAGTTGAATTCTTTGTGCAACGATGAAGCGAAAATTGGCGGCCTTATAGCGGAGACGGAATCTATCTTAACTGCAGTAGCAGAAATAAGAAATATTTGTGTTAACTCGGCAAAGTTAATAGGACAGTTTAAGTTGGGATACTCCAACGGTGTTGATGTTTTTGATGTTCAAGCAACCGCTCAGCTGGAGGCTGTTGATGAGATTCTTGAATACTCACACTCTGCCATTGTGCTGTTTGGTGAAAAGTACGATGGCGCCAAGGGGATGCTTGCCAGCTTATCTGCAAAGACTGAACAAACTACCAACAGCATTGGTGATATTGTCACAAAGTTGCAGTATCAGGACATTATTCGCCAGAAGATGGAGCATATTCAAGCTTCGCACAAAGGGTTTATCAGGGAGCTTGATGATGAGGCTGGCCATAACGACGAGCAGATTCATCTTTCCATATTTTCTAAGATTCGAGACATTGCAGAACTTCAAGCCGCTCAGTTAATACATGCCAATAAGGAATACCAATCTGCCATTGAAGTAATAACAGGAAACTTTAAGTCCATTGGTCATAATTTAGGCGATATTGTTCAGCTGTGTAAGGTGTTTACCAATGGCAACGTAGAAAATGAAGAATCACACTTTCTCCAGCTGTCCAATAGGCTCGAAAGGGCATCGAAGGTTATTCATCAGTCTATTCAGTTTTCGCAAAAATCAATTGTATATCTGCAGGGGATCATTAAGCTTACAGCAGACTTCTTAGACTCTATTGCAAAGCTACCCAGTCAGCTGGAATCGCTTAAAGAGCGATTGCAGAATGTTTATTGTTTGGAAGGACTCCAGAGCAATACTGAAAAACAAATCACTGAACTTCTTCAGGACCTTAATTCGAATAGGCATATTATTGTAACTTCCCAATATAAAACAAATCAACTTCTTGAGGCACTTACCAATTCTATTTCCGGCAGCGCACTACTTGGAAAAGAGAATGGTTCGTTAATGAAGGTTGCTGATGAGTTGCGAGCAGTTTTAGTTAAGTTGAAGGAAAAGAGCTCCAAGGTGGAAAATATATTATCGAAGAACCTTCAGCTTGGGTCTACAGTTAAAGATAGTATTGCCAGTTCGGTGGAGGCTTGTAAATACTATGACTTTTTTGAGCGAGTAATTGTTGAAATTATTGGGGAGTTGAACCAGATTAGTGAAATGGTGGCCTCAAATCGTGAATCACCTAGCTCTATCGGAGACAACCTCAAGAATATAAAACGGCTCTACACCATGGAGAGTGAGCATAGCATTCATGAAAATGTGATCAATAAAAATATGGGAAATCAGGAAAACGATAGCAATACAGATACCTCGCAGCAATCTAATATTGAGTTTTTTTAATGGCAACCAAACCAAGCTACATATGAAAAAGTTGACTTACAAGGTAATTCTACCTTTGCCTGAAGACAAAGACAAAGCAAAAGCATCTATTGTTTTAGGTGGTGATCTTACAATTAATACAGCCAAGGAGCTATCAGTGCAATTGGCCAAGGTAATAGTTGATCATGAGAACTTTCATATTAAAATCGCGGCTGTAGAAAACCTTGATCTAGCCTTTCTACAAGTGATTCACTCCTTTGTTGTTTCGGCCAAGGAAAAGGGAAAGACGGTAACAATTTCTTCCTCACTTAGTCCAGAGATCTCACTGCTTGTAAAGAATGGTGGGTTATCTCGTATATTATCACCTGAAATTAAAATGTAATCGATAACTATTGGCACGATATGGCAAAAGTAATTTTAATTGTAGATGATTCGGAAAGCATACGGGAAGTCGTAAGCTTTACGCTTGAAAATGAAGGCTTTAATGTCCTTGCTGCAGTAGATGGGAACGATGCCTTACGTTTTTTGGATAATTCGCCTATTGACCTGATAATAACTGACTTGCATATGCCAAACATGGATGGCATAGCGCTTATTAAGGAAGTTAGGGCAATGGAATTTTATAAGCACGTTCCAATTCTTTTCCTAACCACTGAATCTCAAGCAGCTAAAAAGATGGAGGCTAAGGAAGCCGGTGCAACCGGATGGATTATTAAGCCATTTGTTCCGACCAAGCTTATTGCTGCACTATCAAAGGTTATGAGGTGATGGATAACTTTAAGAAAAAATTTATTGAGGAGGCCTACGATTTAATCGACAGCCTCGAAAAGTCCCTCTTGGTGCTTGAAGACAATCCTGAGGACATCCAGATAATTCAGCAGGTCTTTCGAATTATGCATACCCTCAAAGGGAATAGTGCCATGTTTGGCTTCGTAAGCATCGATCAGTTTACGCATAATCTGGAAACGCTCTACGATTCTATTCGAAACGGTAAGCTTAAGGTTAACAGATCAATATTGGATATTACGCTTGAATCAGTGGACCATCTAAAGCGACTGTTGGACGAGGATTCTGAGAAGGATGTAGATGTGGACCGACAGCATCAGGCGCTACTCGATCGCATGGCACAAATTGTTGTTGGTGCTTCTATGACTTCATTGGAGCTGAAGTTGGATAAGTCTACCGGAGTTACTTCGGATGGAAATGCAAAGACTTACTTTATCTATTTTGAGCCTAAGGAGGAGATTTTTCGAAATGGAACTAATCCCCTCTATTTAATTGATGAGCTTCATACCCTGGGGCATGCTATTTCATTTGCTCATCTTACTAAAGTTCCGAGGATTGCAGATATTGCATATGACCAGTGCTACACCTATTGGGAAATTATATTGGCGACCCCTCACAATGTTGGTGCAATAAGTGATGTTTTCATCTTCGTGGAGGATGAGTCAACGCTTGAAATTAGCCAGATAAGTAATAAAAATCTACTGGCGGATAACGATTTTCTTGCTGCACTTAATGGAATTGCAGCCGAGGGGAACGATATCGGTATCGCTGCGATTCAAAAATTAGCTTCTCGGGCGAATCACACCAAGGTTAAAGCTCAGCTAGAAATGGCCAACAATGGAAAGAGCAAACCCAAGGATACAATAATATCCAGCATTCGCGTTTCCGCTGATAAGCTTGACCAGCTCATGAACCTTGTAAGCGAACTAGTTACTACACAAGCGCGGTTGAGCTTGTTTGCAGAGCAGAATCCAGTTCCTGGATTGCTGGCCATTTCTGAGAATGTGCAGAAACTTTCCCGACAATTGCGCGATAATGCATTTAGCATTGTGCTCATTCCCATTGATAACATGCTGACCCGCTTTCAGAGACTTGTCCGTGACCTTTCGAAAGAACTTGGAAAGGATGTGGTCTTTCTCACGGAAGGTGCCGAAACCGAACTTGATAAAACCATTATTGAGGGGCTTACCGATCCGCTGATGCATATTTTAAGGAATAGCCTTGATCATGGTATTGAGGATGCGGCAGTAAGAAAGCAGAAGGGAAAGCCTGCTCAAGGTAAAATCATTCTAAAAGCCTTCTATTCTGGTGCAAATGTTCATATTCAAATTTACGATGACGGTGCAGGTATCGACCCTGAAAAGATACGCCACAAGGCTATTTCCCAAGGGATTATTACTCCAGAAAAAAAGTTAACAAACAAGGAAATATTCGATATCATTTTTCTACCCGGTTTTTCTACAGCCACTAAGGTAACCGATGTATCCGGTCGCGGTGTTGGTATGGATGTGGTAAGGCGAAAGATTGCTGAAATTAGAGGTGAGGTTGAGGTGGATTCAGAGTTGGGCGTTGGTACAACTATAACCATTAAGTTACCACTTACCTTATCCATAATCGACGGTTTACTTGTAAAAATAGAGGATACGTCATTTGTTATTCCGCTCTCGGTTGTGGATAAAATATTTGCCATCGAACATGCGCAGTTGGTTAATAAATTCAATAATCTGGTTGTTCTAGATGGGGCACAGGTGCCATTCTTCTATCTTCGTGAAGAATTTAATATGGATGTGAATGATACCACTCACTTTGAGGAGATCGTGGTGGTAAAATTTGAGGAGAAACGGGTAGGACTGGCTGTTGATACCGTGATTGGTGAGTACCAAGCAGTGCTGAAACCTTTGGGCAAACACTTCAAATCCCACGAAATGATCTCAGGAGCCACAATCTTGGGCGACGGAACAGTTGCCTTGGTAATGGATACTAATAAAATGATTAAAACCTTTCTTTCAAAAGCACCGATCGACAAGTAGGTGTAAGTATTTTTGCTATTGATGGAAAGAAACTTTTGTATGGAATTGTTGCAAAGTCAAGTATTATAACAAAAGAAAAGGAGATAAAGGCATGAGCGAAAATGACTTCTCAAATGTAAACTCTTACCTTTCATTTAAGCTGGGTGAAGAGGAATTTGCTGCCAATGTTGGCAAAGTATTGAATATCTTGGAGATGACCAAGATTACCGAAGTTCCAAAAGCTCCCAACTACATGAAAGGGGTAATCAATCTTCGTGGAGCGGTATTACCGGTAATTGACACGCGAGTAAAGTTTGGAATGTCTCCAGCAGTTTATACACCGAATACCTGTATTATTGTGCTCGATATCGATATGGATGGTGAATCGGTGCACGTTGGAGCTCTGGTTGATTCCGTGCAGGCAGTTTTGGAACTTGAGAAGGAGAAAATTCTGCCTCCACCAAGCATTGGAAGTAAGTATAAGTCTGAATTTATTGAGGGCGTTGCCAATGTTGATGACCGGTTTGTCATGATATTGGATATGGATATGGTTTTTTCGTCCAATGAGTTAACAAACATGAAAGACACCGCAGTGGAAACTGCAAAAACTGCAGACATTGAGGAAGTTGGCTTGTAACTAATCTTTTTCAATATCTCTTAGGAACTACTAAACTTGGTTCGCATCAGACAATTTTGCTTGATGCGAACATTTTTTTATTAAACGGCAAATTCAATTACATGAAGAAATTTTTATCTATTATAACTTTGGCCTTGTTGCTTGGTATTTCTAGCTTGTATGGTCAGGAAAAGGATTCACTGAAGTTCTCATTCTCCGGTTTTACTCGCTTTGATTACTGGAACGATACGCGAGTGACGGATGATGCTATCGAGGGAATTTTTTCACTCGTTCCTTCTGCAAAGCTCCCAGACAGCTATGGTAACGACTTAAACGCCCATCCAAGTGCCAATGCACTAGCCGTTTCGTCTAGGATACGGTTAAATATTTCAGGACAAAGGGTTTTAGGTGCAAATGCTTCTAGCTTACTTGAGGCTGACTTTACTGGTTCATCTGGGAGCAGCCGCGTGAGACTTCGCCATGCTGCCATTACGCTGGCTTGGCCAACCACTTCCCTCCTTATCGGCTCCTACTGGCACCCAATGGTTGTGCCTGAAACTTTTCCATCCGTATTAGGCCTTAGCACTGGTGCACCCTTACAGGCCTTTAATAGAAGTCCGCAGGTGACATTTACCTATAAAAGCGCGAGTCATTTTTCTATTGCGGCTACAGCATCCTGGGAAAGCGATTACACCAGCAATGGCCCTGACGGTTACTCTTCCAAATATTTAAGAAATACTTCAATCCCTGACTTCACTTTGCATTTAAAATTCAGTTCTTCCAAGGTTGTGATGGGGGCTCTGGGTGATATATTTATTCTTCAGCCTCGAGTTTACACAGTTTCGCCGCTTGACGCTGACATAATTAAGCAAACCTCTGCAACGGTTACCTCATTTTCATATCAAGGTTACTTTAAATATTCCACCAGTAAGTTCTTTATTACGGCTAAGGCGATGGTTGGTCAAAACTTGGCTCACTATCTAATGCTGGGTGGGTATGGAACCACTTCTATCAATGGGGAGACGGGAGCGGAGGAATATACTCCATTTACTCACTTCTTTACTTTTTTAAATATTGGCTATGGTAAATCTGTGAAGCCATCCATATTTATTGGCTATGCAAAAAATCTTGGCACGGATAAAACCATTGTAGGCACTGACAAAAATATATATGGCCGCAGCCTAAACATTGCATCACTGTATAGAATTGCCCCAAATATTTCATGGACAATCAAAAACTTTATGCTGGCAGCGGAAGTTGAATATACCAATGCAGAGTATGGTACGTTTGAATTCCCTTCAAAGGGAAAACTTGTTAATAGATATCATGTTTCAAATACGAGAGTTCTTTTGGTTGCGCAATACAATTTTTAGAATACCATCCTAGTGATGTTTATATAGTGTTAGTAATGTTTTGTATGGTAGGAATTTGACAAATTTGTTTCTAAGTTGTTTCCGAAATGAAGATCCCCCAAGTCTAATTTCGATACTTACAATTATTATGAAAAGTTACGCAAAAGCACTACTTTAGTCTTTGTTGTAAAGGTTGACAGTATTGGGAGGACCACAACAAACTTTGTAGTTTTTTCCTTTTTCGTTTTATAAGAGTATTATTAAAAATAGGTATGGATCCATTGCTTAATAAAGTTTTCAGCGCGCAACTTAGCGATATAGAGTTCAGTCGGTTAAGCGATTTTATTTACAAGGAAAGTGGCATAAAAATGCCACCCATAAAACGAATCATGCTTCAGAGCAGGCTTCAAAAACGGCTTCGCGAACTTAAGATGTTGTCGTTTAAGGAGTATTGCGATTATGTGTTTAGCAAAAGCGGGCAGATTGGTGAGATTGTACACATGCTTGACGTGGTAAGCACCAACAAAACAGACTTTTTCCGTGAACCGGTCCATTTTGATTTTCTTCAGGAGGTTGTTTTACCAGAATTTTATGGCCAAAACACGGCGCATCGGCAGATGAAGGTTTGGAGTGCTGGTTGTTCCAGTGGTGAGGAGCCATACACAATTTCGATAGTAATGACCGATTTTGCTGAAGAACATACAGGTTTTGACTTTTCTATTCTTGGAACCGATTTGTCGACTCAAATTCTACAAAAGGCTAATAATGCAGTATACAATTTTGATCGGGTTGAAGCAATTCCTATGGAAATCAAAAAGCGTCATTTTTTGAAGAGCAAGGACCAAGAACGACCCACCGTAAAGCTTGCCCCGCATATCCGTAAGCGAGTTCGCTTTTCAAGGTTAAACTTTATGGATAACAACTATGATATTTCTGATATGTTTGATGTTGTTTTTTGCAGAAATGTTTTGATTTACTTTGATAGAATAACTCAAGAGCAGGTAATTAACAAGCTCTGCACAAAGTTAAAACCAGGAGGCTACTTTTTCCTGGGGCATAGCGAGTCTATTATGAGCATGAATGTACCGCTGGTTCAGGTTAAACCTACCATCTTTAAACGTATTTAGATTACCCTTATTCACTACTAATACATCTCATATCATGAAAATGTTAACGGACGAAGAGTTGATTAATGAGTTGACTAAGAGATTCGAAGAGAATAAGCGGTCATTCTTGGAGATGCAAGAGCTTAATAAGGAGCTTCAGCTGGTAAACAAAAAATTGGAGGAGAGTGAATCGCTAAAAAGTCACTTTATTTCCAACATTGCCAACGAAATTGTCAACCCGTTTACCTCCATTATTGGTCTTTCGCGTGCAATTCTTTCAGTGGATAAGGAGAACTGGAAGAAGGTAATATCCATGGTTGCACATATACACTCAGAAGCTTTTTACCTCGATTTTCAGCTTAGAAATATTTTTGTTGCTGCAAAAATTGAGGCGGGAGAAGTTATTCCTGAGGTAATGGAGGTCGATATTCGGAGCCTGATAGACAACGTGATTGATGCCTACAAGTTTGAGGCGAAGAAAAAGAGGGTTATAATTTCCGCCAATTTTGACATTCAGGGCTACTCTGGTGATGGTCCATACAATTTTAAAACAGACCCAGAGAAGCTGAAGTTAATTCTTTCCAACCTATTAAGTAATGCTGTAAAGTATTCGTTCGACGATGGAACTATTGAACTGAATATTTTAAGAGAGAGTAACTTTCTTGCAATTTCGGTTGTTGATCATGGGACAGGAATTTCTGAGATTAACCAATCCATCATTTTTGATAGATTTAAGAGGGTAGATACAGGAATAAACTCTATCAATCGTGGGCACGGATTGGGCTTATCCATAAACCGAGCGCTGTTGGATGTGCTGGATGGGTCTATTGAGGTATCAAGCCAGGAGGGGCATGGGGCAACTTTTACTATTTCCATCCCTGAGGCTACTGATGATAGTGAAGGATTTGCTACCGACGATAATGAGTTTTTCTTTGGAGGAGAACCGCAAGTATTTTAGTCGTTATGGAGCAGCTCCCCATTCATTTTTTGTATCCTGCGGCCATGTTTATCGACAAGACTCCTTATAAGGTGCACACCATTCTGGGCAGCTGTGTAGCAGTATGTCTATACGACCCGGTTATGCGATTAGGAGGAATAAACCATTACATGCTTCCATACTGGAATGGGCAGGGGCTTGCGTCACCAAAATATGGTAATATTGCCATTGATCGGTTGATTGAAAAGATGATATCTTTTGGTTGTCTTAAGTCCAACCTAAAGGCAAAGGTGTTTGGTGGAGGGGAGGTTATAGAAACCATTAATAACCAGTTTCAAATTGGTGAGCGAAACATAAAGGTTGCTCAAGATTTGCTTCGTGAATATGGAATTGTTACTATTGGATCTAGTGTAGGCGGTAAGTTGGGACGAAAGATAGAGTTTGATACGCATACTGGTGAAGTTAGAATGAGATTTATTGAAAAGCAGTTAATCACGACAAACAACAAGTAACCTGAAGCTATGTCGGAGAAGATAAAAGTTTTGATTGTTGATGACTCTGCAGTTGTTCGTCAAACCTTAAGTCAGATTATCACCAGCGACCCCGATCTGGAAGTTTTGTCCACTGCAGCAGATCCCTTCTTTGCAGCAAAAAAAATTTCCGAACACTTGCCCGATGTTATTACGCTCGATGTTGAAATGCCCCGGATGGATGGGCTAACTTTTTTGCGAAAAATTATGTCGCAGCATCCTATTCCGGTAGTAATTATTTCGAGCCTGACTGAGTCGGGAACAGAAACAGGGATGAGTGCGTTGGAATACGGTGCTGTGGAGATTATTACCAAGCCTCAAATGAATACGAAACAGTTCATTGAGGAATCTAGTATTCGCATCTGCGATGCCATTAAGGCTGCTGCCGGCGCGAGAATTCAGCGTCGCCGTTATGTAGAACCAACCATAATGCAGGTTGAACCAAAACTTTCTGCTGATGCCGTAATCCCTAAGTCTTTATTAACACAGAGTATGCTTAAAACCACGGAGATAGTGGTTGCAGTTGGTGCTTCAACCGGAGGAACAGAGGCAATTGCTACTTTTTTGAAGGCCTTACCTCCCGACTGTCCTGGCATTATCATTGTTCAACATATGCCCGAGAAATTTACTACTTCCTTTGCCAATCGACTCAATGAGATTTGCCAAATTTCTGTTAAAGAGGCCCATAATGGTGATGCTGTAATTCGTGGTCAGGCGTTGATTGCTCCTGGTAACTACCATATGCTACTCAAACGAAGTGGTGCCCGATACTATGTGGAGGTGAAGGAGGGTCCATTTGTAAATCGGCATCGCCCATCTGTTGATGTTCTTTTTCGAAGCACCGCTCAGTATGCAGGTCCCAATGCCATAGGAATTATTATGACCGGAATGGGCGATGATGGCGCTCGCGGATTATTAGAGATGAAGGAGGCTGGTGCAAAAACCATTGCTCAGGATGAAAAATCGTGTATCGTTTTTGGCATGCCCAAGGAAGCCATCAGGCTGGGGGCTGCAGACAAGATTCTTCCCCTTGAGGCTATAGCTCCCCATATTATTAAACCACATTAGCTATTAGTATGACCGCCAGAAGTTATTTACGCAGATCTTCCCTTCCTTTCTTCTACCGTGTGTTTTGTTGGTGTTCGGGTGCAAGACTTTATCTGCTGGAGCGGTGTCCTTCCGATTTGAATAAGTTTTTGGGAATTGGGGCAGTAATTCTTATGACTGGCATCTTAGCCTCATTGTCGGGGGGATATGCCATTTACACCATTTTTAGAAGTCCTCTGCTTGCTGTTTTGTTTGGTATGCTTTGGGGGTTGCTCATTTTCTTTCTTGACTTCTTCCTAGTTTCCAGCCTAAAGAAGCAGGATCGGGTTTCAAAAGAGATGCCTTTTGCCATACCCCGCTTTGTACTGGCCATTCTCATTGCCATCGTAATTTCAAAACCAATTGAGCTCAAACTCTTTGAGAGGGAAATTAATGTCGAAATTGAGGCGATGCAGTCCGCTAAAAATATAGAGATTTCGAACCTCGTCGATAAAGAATTTGGTGAAATTAGCCAACTTACTCAGGAAAATGAACAGCTTAAGGCTGATATTGCCGCCAAGGAACAAAGTCGAAATCAACTCTTCGATATGATTGTTGCTGAGGCCGAGGGTAAAAGTCCTACCGGAAAGGTTGGCAAAGGACCAGTTTATTCGGAAAAAAAGGCGGAGTTTGATAAAACAGAGAGGGAACTTGAGACTGTTCGTAAAGAGAACCAAACACAATTAGTGCATAATAATGAACGTATTGAAGCATTAACGAAACAACGTGATGAGCGACTGGCGCAAACCACCCAAACGAGTGGTCGTGCCAATGGCTTCCTCGCTCGGTTGGAGGCAATGTCCAATATCTCATCCAAGAGTTCTATAGTAAGTATTGCTAGCTGGTTTATTACTCTGCTTTTTATTGTAATAGAAGCATCTCCCATAATTGTCAAGCTTCTCTCCAAAAGAGGTCCCTACGATTTCTTGCTGGAGGCGGAAGAATTTCAGAAGGAAGCAGAGGCCAGTATTATAATAGAAAATATCCGTTTTGGACACGAGGAAAGCATCGATGTCGATAGAGAAGTAGCTCGCATAAAGTTCAAGAGCGAGATATCGTTGCAGTCAGAGTTTATTTCCGAGGAAGCAGAGGTGCGCCGTGAGCTATTCCGGAGGCGTTTAAAAACGTTTGAGAAGGCAGGCACAGTGCCTAAGCGTGATTTAAAGTTAATCACTAAGGTTGACGATAGTGCTGAAGAAGAAAAATCGGAGGAAGTTCTTGCTGAGAGTTCCGCTAATGTTGAGCTAATTGAGAGCGATACTGCAAGTGATGAAGCTGAACAAAAGCAGATAGTGGTTGACTCCCCTGTAGAAAAAAACAGTTCATTGCCGCTTCTAGAAAGTTGCATCGAAGGTCGTATTGAGCCTATTCATAAAAATGGTGACGAAAAGTAGCATGAATACATGTGTAAAGTTGGCGCCATAAAAAAAATGTTTACTTTTAAGGGATAATTTTTCTTCCACAAAATATGAGCGGCGAACTTTCCAATTCAAAAGTTATTAGGTTAACTATTAACGGAGTTCTTATAGGTTTGGCAGCACTCTTGCTCGCCTTCTTTTTTGAGGCCTTTCGGACAAACAACGCCATTTCATTGTCTGGCTTTATTGCCATTCATCGGAGTAATCCGATATTCTACTTTATTGATCTGATGCCATTGCTCTTTGGAGTCCTTACTTTTTATTTTGGAGGTAAGGTAGTCTTAAAAGTGTCTGAGGCTGATCGTTTTTTAGAAGAGGACGAATCAAGAAAAAGGAAGCTTTACCGCTTTGTTGAACGCATTAGGAATGGTGAAATTGATGCTGATTTTGTTGCCGACGAAGGTGATGCGCTGGGTAAGGCAATTGTAAACCTACGCGATAACTTGAAATCGAGCAAAATTGAAGAAATAGCTCGTAAAAAGGAAGATGAGCAACGCGCTTGGATAGCCGAAGGTTTGGCTATGTTTGGTGAGATCTTACGTGCAAACAATGATAGCATGGAGGAACTATCCTACGGTATTGTTAGCCAACTGGTAAAGTATGTAGGTGCCATACAGGGCGGTTTTTACCTACTTGAAGATGAGCACGAAAACGATAAGCACTTTCGAATGACTGCCAGCTATGCCTATGAGCGTAGAAAATATGCCGATAAAAGACTTGAGTGGGGAGAGGGAATGGTTGGAGCATGTGCACTTGAAGGCGATACAATTCATCTAAAAAAGGTTCCAAACAACTACCTAACAATAACATCTGGGTTGGGGAATGCAACGCCTGATAATTTGCTAATTGTTCCACTAAAAGTTAATGGTGAAATTCATGGCGTAATTGAGATTGCTTCATTCAAGCCATTTGAGAAGTATGAAATTGAGTTTGTTGAGAAGATAGCCGAAAACAGCGCAACAACCATCTCAAGTGTAAAGATAAACATTAGAACAGCTCAACTATTAAAAGACTCACGAGAGCGTGCTGAGGCCATGATCGAGCAGGAAACCCAGCTACGGCAGAACATGGAGGAGCTACAGGCTACACAAGAAGAGGCTGCTCGGCAGGCTGAAAAGTTTATTAGCTTTACGAATTCAGTAAATCACACCCTTATACGGGCGGAATATGACGTGAATGGAATTTTGCTATATGCAAATACACAATTTCTTCAGGAATTGGAGTATACTTCAAATAGCGAGGTTGAGGGGCAACATATTTCAATGTTCATCAATAAAAAGGATCGCATTTGGTTCGACGACCTTTGGCAAAGCCTGGCAACGGGTGGGAAACATTTTGAGGGTGACATGAAGTTGGTCACCAACAGTGGAAAGGATTTGTGGACTATTGCAACTTACACTTGCGTGCGAAACGCCATGGGTGGAGTTGAAAAAATTCTATTCTTGGCTATTGATACTACCGAACAGAAGAAGCAAAGTCTTGACTATGAGGGGCAGATAAATGCTTTTAATCGGAGTAACATGAAGGCTGATTTTACTCCTATTGGTGATATTATTGACGCTAACGAAAAATTTCTAGTGGCTCTAGGCTACACTTCCGTTGAAGTTCGCAACAAAACGGTTTTCGATTTCCCTCCGGAGGTAGAAAGGAAGTCACTAGAGAAAGTGTGGGACGATGTAACGCATGGAATTCCCAACGAGGGTGCTATGCGAATGCTTACAAAGAGTGGTGAGGAGCGCTGGATAAGGGGAACCTTTACTGCTGTTAACGACATGTACGACGAAATTGCCAAGGTTGTTTTTATTGGCCATGATATTACGCGCGAAAAGTTGATGGAGCTTGAGACCAAGCGACAAACTGAAATTCTCCGGCAGCAGGAAGAGCAGCTACGACAAAATGAGATTGAGCTCAACCGAAAGCTCCGTGATGCTCGTGAAGAGGTTAAAAACCAATTTAAGGAGATAGAGAAAGTTAAAATTAGAAATGAAAAAACTTTGGAGGGTGTTCTCGACTCAGTTGTTACCATAGATCAGCAGGGAGTTATAGAGTTTTTTAACAAAGCTGCAGAGCAACTATTTGGCTACGATCGGAACGAGGTGCTGGGCAAAAATATCCGTGTTCTTTTCCCCGGTGATGCTGCTAAGCGTGATGAGTTTATTGCCACCTATGTTGATCCTGATAAACTGAAAATCATAGGACAACGCAAGGAGATTACCATTATGAATAAGATGGGTGATGAGATTTCCGTACTGATTTTGCTTTCTGAAGCTAGGGTAGGAAAGGAATACACCTATACTGCCTTTATCCAAAACATTTCTGTTGACCTTTTTTGATAATCGATAAAATGACCTAAAGCCCCGGCCGAAAAATTTTATCGGAAGGGGCTTTTTCGTTACCTTTGCTTTGTATTGCATCTAATGTTTTGATGATGGACCACTTTATTGTTTCGGCGAGAAAATATCGCCCTTCTACCTTTGCTTCGGTGATTGGA
>DATKTT010000280.1:0-2460 GCA_035530955.1 Williamwhitmania sp.
GCGAAATGGAGCAGGTTTCCGATGGTTCAGAACTTATTGTTTTAGAAAAACTTTAGCATATATGGAATATCAACTTACAAGCAAGCACGAGGAGATTCGTGAGAAGGTTAGGAAATTTGCTGAGGAGCGGGTTAAACCCATTGCTGTGCAGCTCGATGAGGATGAACAATTCTCGGAGGAGTTAACCAAGGAGATGGGACGTTTAGGCCTCTATGGCATTGTGATTCCTAAAGAGTATGGCGGTCAGGGACTCGACTATATGGCCCTTGTTCTAGCCGTTGAGGAGCTCTCAAAAATTGATGGTTCTCAGGCTGGAACGTTGGCCGCCCATAACTGTCTTGGCGTAAATCCTATATACTACTACGGCACCGAAGAGCAGCGCCGAAAATATCTCCCTTTGCTTTGCAGCGGTGAGAAGCTTTGGGCCTTTGGCCTTACCGAGCCAAACGCCGGTAGCGATGCGTTGGGTGCTGAAACAACCGCTGTTCTTGAGAATGGTGAGTGGACAATCAACGGACATAAGATATTTATTTCGAACGCCACCAACTCCATGTCGGCCGGCATTACACTGTTGGCTCGTACCGGTGAAACGAATGGACGACGCGAGCTCTCTGCCATTATGATACCCCGCGAAACGGGCTATACTACCGAGCGCATCACCAAAAAGTTGATGTGGCGTGCAAGCGACACAGGCAAGCTTACATTTAATGACATTAAGGTTCCTGAATCGAGTTTGCTTGGCGTAAGAGGAAAGGGTGGCCGATTGATGCTTGAAACCCTCGATGCTGGTCGATTGAGCATTGCAGCCATGGGGCTTGGATTGGCCGAAGGGGCCTACGAGGAGGCGCTTGCCTATGCCAACACTCGCCATCAGTTTGGCAAACCCATTTCGAGCTTTCAGGCTGTTTCGTTTAAGCTTGCTCAGATGGCCACACGAATTGAGGCGGCACGTCAGCTGCTATACCATGCTGTGTGGCTCAAGGATAACGGCAAGCCATACGCCAAGGAGGCTGCCATGGCTAAGTTATTCTGCTCGGAGGTAGCTACCGAAGCCGCTACCGAAGGGAGCCAGATTCATGGAGCTTACGGTTTGGTAAAGGGTTCGTTGGTGGAGCGCTACTTCCGCGACCAGCGAATACTGCACGTTGGAGAGGGAACCTCAGAAATACTAAAAATGGTGATTGCTCGACAAATTGGATGTAAACTCTAGGTTGCCGCTTGGCGTGTTGCTCTAAATCGCTATCTTTAGTTGGTAATTAAATTTGCCTTATTGCTGTATCTTTTGGCAATAGATTGGGCAATCATGTAATATGTAGACCAATGGGAGACAGAAAAAAAGACCACATAGACCTCGCGCTTAGCTCACAGGTTAAGGCTACCGAAGCCGATTCGAGATTCTACTACGAGCCGTTGATGGGCTCGCACACCCGCGGGAAGTTAGAACCTTTTACCTTCTTGGGCAAAACCATGCGGCTCCCCATTTGGGTTAGCAGCATGACAGGTGGCACCGCGTTGGCACGAACTATTAATACCAACCTTGCCCGTGCCTGCAATGAGTTTGGCATGGGAATGGGTTTGGGCTCCTGTCGTAAGTTGCTTGAAAACGAGGAGTACATTGCCGATTTCGACATGCGCGATATTATTGGCAACGACCTTCCTTTTTATGCAAACATTGGCATTGCCCAGCTGGAGCAGATGTTGGAGAATAGCTCCTACCAGCGGCTTCTCGATTTGGTAAATCGCTTGCGCGCCGATGGGTTGATTATTCATGTTAACCCGGTACAGGAGTGGCTACAGCCCGAGGGTGACCTGCTGCACCATCCACCGTTCAGCATCATTGAGGAGTTTCTTTCGCTGGCTAAAATAAAGGTGATTGTGAAAGAGGTGGGTCAGGGTATGGGGCCAGAAAGTCTACGAAAAATTATGTGGCTGCCCATCGAAGCGCTGGAGTTTGCTGCCTTTGGTGGGACCAACTTTGCGCGGGTTGAGCTTACACGGAGCGAGCCTGTTCAGCAGGAACTCTTCGAGCCTCTCTCCCTTATAGGACATGGTGCCGAGGAGATGCTCAGCATTGTAAATGGGATGGTTCAGCAAAACCAACCACTAAAGTGCAAGCAGCTAATTATATCCGGCGGAGTAAAGTCGTTTCTCGATGGCTTTTACTTCCTAAGCCGAAGCAAGATGCCTGCCATTTACGGTCAAGCTTCCGGTTTTCTGAAGTATGCCCAAGGCGATTATGATCAGCTGAAGGCATACGTTGAGGGACAAGCCAAAGGTCTTCTATTTGCAAAGTCGTTTCTTAAGGTTAGAGAATAATTAAGCTTTTTCGCCATGGCAGAAGAAATTATCAATGGATTCTCCTCTCTCTCAAGGGAGGAAAAGGCAAAGCTGGTAACTCTTTCACTTGCTCGCCCCGAAAAGTTGATGAAACTTTTTGATTTCTCGCTCTATCAAGCCGAG
>DATKTT010000281.1:0-10285 GCA_035530955.1 Williamwhitmania sp.
TAAGCAAATCATAATCATTTCTGCTTCGGCTCCAAACCGGGAATCGCAGGTCATAGCAAATTAACGGTCGAATTCTCCAACCACGATAGTTTACCACAAGCTGCTGTGCTCCGGCGCTGTAATGGTTGTGCTCCTCTCCCATTCGAAATAGATGCCGCTTGTCGTATATATGAAGCGTTCCGCTAGGTTCTACAAACACTAGCCTATTGTAGTATCGGCCATTCTCTTGAGCAATAAAGCTACCTGTCAACGCTATGCCCCGTTGCTTCGCTTGCTGCTTAAACCATGCAACGGTTGATCCATCCATTCCTTCGGCTAACCGCTCTGGATTCATTGAAAAGCCCGTTGTAAACATTTCCGGAAGTACCACCAAATCAATATCGGGCGATAATGTATCGAGCATCCTGCTAAATTTTCCAAGATTACCTTGTACGTTTTCCCACAAGATATCTGCCTGAATGGCGGCTACTTTCAAAATATTATTCGATTCCATCATAGGTAAATGAGCTTAAGTCGTCAAAAACTAACCGATTATATGCCTCCCTCAACTTATGGCAAGTTGGATTAAGCGGGTTGTATGCAATGTCATCTATTATAGCAATCGGCAATATTCCCGGTGATGTTCCAGAAAGAAATGCCGCCCTGTAATTCGGAAGAATTGCAGATGGGACAGATATTTCCTTCACTTCAAGACCTATTTCCGACGCCAATTTTAAAACCATTTGGCGAGTAATACCGGGAAGTACTGACTTTAGAGGTGGGGTGATTATGGAGGTTTTTTCTATCAAAAAAAAGTTTGAACGACTGCCTTCCGTGACCTCCCCTTCGCCATTTACCAGCAAAACCTCATACCAATTGTTTGTCTTCATCAATTCATTGGCATGGCTAACAAAGGGTCTGTTCAATATTTTTGCATTTGGATTGGCTCTTTCGGCCCGAAGCAACCCTACCGAAACCCCTTGGTTGTATAGTGCTTCTTCAGGATAAGAGCTTGGAATAAGAAACATTTGATAGCAAGGACAACTGGAATGAACGAAAACTTCAATTTTAAGGTTGACATTTTGCGCATTATCTGCAAATACAAGGTTTTGTATGGCATGCCTAATTTGTAAAGAGCTCCAGCCAAGCACTACATTGGCTATTCTGCACGAGTTTTCCAAGCGAAGCATATGCTGCCGAAAAAAGAGAGGCCGACCACCAATTATACGAATAACCTCATATACAACCGTATGCTCGGAAAATAAATCATGTTTTTGAGAGTAAGGGACAACTTCACCATTAACAATACAAAAACCTTCCTTCGGTTTCATTTTTATTTCAAAGGTAGCAGTTTTCTTTTTCGCTGCATTGTGGCTGAATCGGGTTTAACACAGCAATTGCTAAGAATGGATGTGATTAGTGGGCGGTAATAATTGTTGAAAAACTTATAGCCCGATGGACGAAGTGCGTAGGATAGCAAGCGGTTAATAGTGTTAGAGCCCCATAGGTAGGAGGTAAACAGGTATGATGGTGTGTGGGCAAAGTTGCCAGCAAAATAGTAAATTGTTCCGTTCTGAGTTGAAGAAACCATTGCCGGAAATACTGCTGGAATTCCATTGCTGTGCAAAAGAGAAATTCCCTCAGGATTGAGGTCAAGCAAATAGGTGCTATAAACCTTAAAGTCGGCCGGCACGCTAATTATCTCAAACCACCGACCATAAGGAACTACTGGATCAACCTTAAAAGTCCGAACTGCCTCTTCTGTAGAGATTATACTAATCGTAGTCGATTTTAGATGCTGCCCCTTATAAAGCAGAAAAACAGTTCCATCTGGCCCTACAAAAACAACACCACCTTTACTATTAGGCCAAAGCTTTCCAGTTGAGTTTTGATAGAGATTGATTAGCCAACGGGGTGGTCTATCCGCGGAGAGAGAGTCAAATTTTTCATAGGCACGACCAATCCACCCTGTGTAGGTAAACCCAAACAGGCTGGCCACCTTATTTCTCACCAATCCGCTTCCCAAGCTAGAAAATAGATTATACTCGGCAATAATTGGTTTACCCTTCTCCTTCATTGCCTTCAGCAGCAGGAAGTCATTTTGGTTTAGTCCACCATAAATTTTCTGACCAATATTGGACTCATGCTTTCCCATCCAATCATCGGAATAAACCCCATAGCAGTCAACGTAGTAGACCAGATCGAGACTATCGGCAAAATGGTTGATTTGAGCAATGCGAATACTTCGAAAATCAAACGTGCCTTTGGTTGGATCGACGGGGTAAAAGCCATAATAATCTTTGCTATCCTTGTATGAAGTGCTGTCTGGTTTGACAATACGAAGGCTGTTCAGAATCCAGAATAGCGATTTATGTTCATAGTAATCTGACCTAGAAACTGTTTTATCGAGCACATATATGCTTGAAACGGTCTTGGGTAAGCGTTCCCACTTTAGATATAGAATAAGTAGCGAGGCACAAATTGCCATCACAATTATAGAAACAGTAATAATGAGCCGTTTCATCCGATTTCGTAATTTATAGATATGAATTCAAACAACTCAATAACCACAATAGTAACATAACAATATTTAACCGAGAAATACGCTCCAGAGAAGCATATTCAATGCACAAATTAATGGTCAATTTACAAAAATATAAAAGACTTTTTCAGTGAATTGCCTTTTCCTTAATAGAATTTAGCGTATCAAGTAGTTCATCCACACTTGGCACTGGTTTAAAGCAGCTTTTACCATGGCACACAAAAATTTTATTTTGCGAGGCAAAGTGCTCTGGCTGAAGAACAGGCAGTTGGCCAATTGTGGCAGATGCGGCAAAAATCATAGGTGGATAATAGAAAGAGTTTAATCTTGAAAGGTCACCTTCGTTAAGTTCATCGGCAACAGCTACTACTACTGGTTGAAAAAGATGTCTCAGGTAAAGTCTTGCCCAATTTGCTGTATAAGGGCCAGCACCGGAGAGCTGTATCTTTAGGTTATATACCATCTGCCGTGATATTTGGCAATATTGCTCGTTGTGAAAGTACTGGCCAAGGGTTAAGAGCACATGACCAAGTGTGGAAGCCGCTGCCGGCATTACACCATCGGTAAGTTCCATTTTGCGCGATACCACAGCAGGTAACTCCTTTGATGTGTAGAAGAACATTCCACTTGCCACGTCGTAAAACAGCTCTATGGCAAGATCAACCAAATCTTTAGCCAATAGTAGCCACTTTTCATCAAGCGAGGTTTGATACAATGATATATAGCCATCGGCAACAAATGCATAGTCGTCAAGAAATGAAACTTCCGACGCATGGCCAGAGGTATAGCACCGGCTCAAACGTCCTTCATTTGCAACAAGAAAATCTTCAATAAACTGGGCATTGCTCTCGGCAAAGCACTGCATTCCTGGATCCTCCAAGTATCGAGAAACTTCTGAAAGTGCTTTTAGCATAAGGCCGTTCCAACTAGCAATCTGCTTGATATCCAAGGATGGCTTTTTCCTCGCCGATCGTTTTTGAAAAAGGGTTTGAACAAGTAGGTTTAAGCGAGTAACCTCCTCCGGTAAAAGCTGCGAAGTGTGGTAGTTTTCGTTCCGCACCAAAACGCTACCATCCTTCAAATGTGTGCTACTTTTAAGGATTAATAGCTGCGAAAGGATTTGATAATCATCACCGGCCAACTCTTTAAGTTCCTCGTTGGTCCATAAATAAAATTTGCCCTCCACTCCATCGCTATCAGCATCAATGGCGCTATAAAAACCTCCATTTTCGGACCACAAATCACGAAGTGCAAACTGCAGTGTTTCCTTTGCCACCCGGGCAAAATCGGCATAACCATAATAGACAAATGCCTTGGCATACACAATTGCCAGCTGGGCATTATCGTAAAGCATCTTTTCGAAATGAGGAACTATCCACTCTTTATCAACGGAATAGCGAAAGAATCCACCTCCAAGATGGTCGTAAATTCCACCACTTGCCAGTTTTTTTAAGGTTAAAAACAGGTTGCTTCGAACCACTTGGTCACCCGAAAGCCAAGCATAGTCGAGCAGAAACTCTAATGCTGGCGGCATCGGAAATTTTGGAGCGGCACCCCAACCTCCATTTATCTTGTCAAATTTGCGCTTCCACGGCTCCACCACCAACCGCAGATCACGGATCGAAAAATTAGAAGCCGGCACCCGCTCCTTAATTATTTCTGTATTGGCAACACCTTCTGTAAGCTCATGCGCCGCTTTTAAAACTTTTTCTCTATCTGTTTTCCATGTGGTAACCAATCCTTTAAGGATTTCCTTCCAGTGGTTTGGTGGATAATAGGTTCCACCATATATCGGGCTTTTATCGGGGAGAGCAAAACAATTGAGGGGCCATCCACCACTTCCACTAATGAGCTGAACAGCACCCATATAAACTTGATCCACATCAGGTCTTTCTTCCCGATCAACCTTTATGCAAATAAAGTTTTCGTTCATAAGAACAGCTATTTCCGCATTCTCGAACGACTCCTTCTCCATAACATGGCACCAGTGACAAGCAGAATATCCAATACTCACTAGCACGAGCTTATCCTCGGCCTTTGCCTTTGCAAATGCTTCTTCCCCCCATGGATACCAATCAACTGGATTGTGTGCATGTTGAAGTAAATATGGACTAGTTTCGTGAATTAGCTTGTTTGGCATGAAATTGTTGGTTGAACAGAGAAACAACTACAATAACAGAAACCATGCCTGTTTGTTGAATTCAATAGCATGGAATAATTATATTATTGATCCATATATTCCTAGCCTTTGCCGTAGAGGTGACAAAAAAAACAGAGCTTATAAAAGCTAAAAATGAAAATTGAGGGGTAAGATCCAAACAAATTTCGACGCATTAACTTACCGACAAATTTGTAGATTAAAGCAAAAATGAAGTTTACCCTGAAACGTTTAATCCGCTTAAATGTCTTTAGCAACGCCACGCGTTCGATATTCACGTCAGAAGGGTTCACACGATAAAGTGCGAGTAAGTTTTGAACTGCCTGCTCCGACTTGGATAAAAAAACGTGGGCATCCTCCATCCCATCGTGATAAATTGGGTTATCGATGTGGTATATTGGAATTTTAAGCCGTGCAAGCTCCAGCCCAAATAGTGTGTCCTCATGCCCATAGCCAGTGATCGCTTCAGAAAATCGAATTTTTAAGAACAGTGACCGACCAATGCAAAAGTTAGCAGTTTTAAAAGATGCATACGGGTGCTGCTGCCGGATGGATTTTGACTGAGACTCCCGTGCCTGGCCATACTTCCATCGAAAATATTTTTTTCTGTCGGAAGGTGGATCGTTACGGTATGCAATACCACCAACCGTTACATGTTTTTTAGGGGAATAATCGAGGTAGCGCTCAATAAATAAGTCATCCGGAAGAGAAACATCGCAATCCAGAAAAAGCAATAGATCATAAGCGGCCTCACTCGCCAAAAAATTTCGGATGGTTGATCGACCAACATTTTTCTCCAATTCGATATACTTCACATTCTGAAGTTGCAGAAGGGCAGAGTTTACTTTGCGAATGGCTATTTCAGAACCGTCGTCCATCACCACAATCTCAAATGGAACTACCCTAGCCCTCAACTGTGAAAGGAGGGCTTCAACCAAATCTACAACAACTTGCTGGTATACAGGGATTAAAACGGATATCATTAAAATAGCGGCGTTTAAGAGGTTAAATATTTAAATATTTTAACAATAAACCAAAAACTATTTACGAATGGTATTGTAAATTTGCCCAACGTAAATCTTAGCCATAAAAACGATGATGATGAAGAATCTACTAATTATTATTCTAGCATGTTTCATTTCGGCAGGTGCCTCTGGAGCTAAAAAAGATGGATTTCAAATAAAGGTTAAGGTTGAGGGGCTAAAGGACACCACCCTTTTGCTTGGATACTACTATGGTGATAAAAAATATGTTCTCGACACAACAAGAGTTAACGACAAGGGTTACGGCGTATTTGAAGCAGATAGCTTACTTAAAGGTGGAATATACATCGTTGTTCTGCCGGGCATGAACTACTTTGAGGTACTGCTTACTGGAAATCAGCAATTTTCGGTGGAGACCAATAAGGATAATATGCTTGATGCCATGAAATTTTCTGGTTCGAAGGAGAACGACGCATTCCTCAAATTCCAAAAGTTCAAGCGCGACATGCAGATTAAAACTGCTGCAATACAAAATGAAGCCAAGTTAACCCACAATCCTGACAGCCTTAAAGGATACCAGGAACAGCTTAAAGAGATTGACAACGAAGGTAAAACGGAATTCAATAAGATAATTGCAGATAATCCCAATACATTCTTGGCCAATATTCTACGGGCAATAATGCCCATAGAGCAGCCAAACTTTGAGATAGCCGAAGGTACACCTAAAAGAGACAGCCTGCTTTGGGTTAAATCATACCAGTATGGGAAAAACCATTTCTGGGACAACATAGACTTTTCAGATGATAGGCTCCTCCGGACGCCAATCATTGAGAGCAAAATGAACGTTTACTTCACCAAAATATTACTACAAATTCCCGATTCAATTGACGCGGCAGCCGACAACCTTTTAAGCAAAATGAAGCCGGGCAGTGAGTTCTACCAATATACCCTCTCCTACCTCCTCAATCAGTTTCAGATTTCGAATATTATGGGAATGGATGCCGTTTTCGTGCACCTTGCAAAGGATTACTACCTAAATGGCAAGGCTCCGTGGGCAGACAAGAAACTACTCAGCAAAATTGAAGAGTTAGTTAATAAAACTGAGCCTAATCTAATTGGGAAAGTGGCCCCAGAATTGATTATGCAGAACTCTGATGGAACCATTTCGTCGCTTCACGAGCTGGATGCCGATTATACGATAATGATTTTTTGGGAGCCCGATTGTGGCCATTGCCAGAAAACCATCCCTATTCTTTGGAAGCTCTATCAAAAATATAAGTCCAAAAAAGTTGAGGTATTTGCCGTATATACCCAATACGATAAGCAGAAATGGCTTGATTACATAAATACAAATAAAATATTTTGGACGAATGTGTGGGATTCGGAGTATAACTCAAACTTCAGAAATCTTTACAATATATACTCTACCCCAACCATTTACTTGCTCGATAAGAACAAAAAGATAATTGCCAAACGAATTGGTGTAGAAAGTTTGGACGACCTTCTTGGAAAACTGATAGACGGTACAATTAAAGAGTAGCTTAATTGCGGTCTATAGACTTTTGGGGGATCATTTTAGATCCCCTTTTTTTTATGCAAGTTGGAATATAGCAACCTGCAATTCTAAATTTTAGGGTCAGCAATTTTACTCTTCCATCTCCTATCTCTCAAATATTCCTGCACAAAAATAATTGCATCCCTTACATCCGATTAAAAAAAGTTGACTATATTTAAAAACCTTGAAAATTCAGTCGGTAACTAATCAATTATACCCTGAAAATTACCAATAAACATTAAAAAAATGGAAAATAAAAAGATTCTGGTTGCGGAGGATGAGGAGGCCAACTTTCTATATTTGAAGGAGGTACTTGATGAGTTTGACGTGGATATTATCTGGGCAAAAAATGGAAAGGAAACCGTTGAATTTACTCGAATTCACAAACCAGTTCTCTTGTTGCTGGATATTAAAATGCCAATTATGAATGGGTTGGAAGCACTTCAGATTTTAAGATCAGAGTTTCCAGATATGCCTGTGATTGCACAGACCGCCTATGCCATGGATGAGGAGAGAATTAAATGCCTTGAAGCTGGATGCAATGATTACTTAGCAAAACCCATTCTTCCTGATCAAATAATTCAAATGGTTTCGAAATACTTAAAAAAATAGTATTCCATTTTAGTCATCTAGCTAGGCTATTTTTGGCAGCTAGAAAAGATTTAAAGCGAGGGACCTGCACAATGGCATACGGTACTCTAAAATGCTGCAAAAGTTCCATTGTAGCGTTCATTATTTTTCAACTATTTGCTATTTCAGGCTTTTCTCAAAAGAGTTTTAGATTGGCTTCTGAGACTCATGCAACATACTTCCTAGCAATTAAGGATTCTATTGCCACGCTCAATAAGGAAATTGAAAGGCTAGACAAAAATGGCAATTCACACGATAAAATCTTATCCCTACTCCGCTGCAGCAACCTTTATGCGAAAATTAACCAACGCGACCAAGCGTTAATTTTGGCTAATAGTGCCTTAGTTACCGCACAAGAAACAAGCGACGATAACGGTAAAATGCTTGCCCTCAAACAAATGGGTGTTTGTTACTATTTTCTTAATTTTAAGGTAGAAGCGCTGGAGTCATTTCTGGAAAGTTTTCAGATGAGTAAACTACTCAACAGTGCCAAAGAAACAGGTTTCCTTATAACCCAAATTGGTAAAGTTGAGCTAGAACTTGGCAGCTTTGTTGAGGCCTTGGACTATGCCCAACAAGCACTCGACTTCTATATCCAAGAAAATAATCTAGAAGGTCAAGCTGTGGCACTACGGCTGTTAGGAAATATTCATACCAAACTTGGCAACCTTGATTTGGCCGAAAGCTACCTCAACAAATCTATTTTTATTCTGGAGCGAACGGGCAACACCGACCAGCTATCCAAAGCCTACGTTAAATTAGGAGAGCTACGTATTGCTCAACATAAAAACAATCAAGCACTGTTCTACCTCTCCCAAGCTGCAAAAATTATTGAAAAAGATAGCTCATCAAACCAGAATTACGGTCAAGTTTTACGTTACTATGCAGTTGCGCTTTCAGCCAATGGGATGCAAAATGAGGCAGTTGCAATGGCCAAAAAGTCAATAGCCACGCTAAAAAGTTTCAACAACACCTCCGATGATGCCAAATCATGGCTTGTACTCGCTGATATCTACTACGCTCAAAAAAAGAGAGATGAGGCACAAAAGACATATCAAAAAGCTCTTGCTATTGCGACGCAAGGTGAACTTAAAGATGAAAAACGCTTAGCATTTAAGGGGCTAGCCAACGTTGCCGAGCAGCAAGGAAAACTAGCAGAAGCCTACCAATACCTAAAAGCCTACAACAGGCTCAACGATAGTATTCTTGGGTTAAGCCAAATGAGCAAAGTAATTCAGCTCGAAAATCAACTTATTACCCTAAAAAAGGATAAAGAGTTGGAGCAAAAGCACCTTCAAGTTCAGCAACAGGATTTGGAGTTAACTCATCAAAGCAACAGAATAACCATACTAATTGCGTTACTTCTGCTTGCAGCTGGGGTAATCTATCATGCCTACCGCCTTAATAAGGAGAAGAAAGAGGCAAATGAAATTTTGCAGGACCAAAACGCCGAAATTGAAGCGCAGGCCGATGCACTTGCAATGCAAAACAAATATGTGGAAAAGCGTAATCGAGACATGATTAGTAGCTTGGAGTATGGAGGAAGAATCCAGCGTGCCATCGTACCGGCCATACCCGACCTTAAAGGGCTAATTAACTCATTCGTCCTCCATATTCCCAAGGAAATTGTGAGTGGTGACTTTTACTGGTTTAAGCGTAGGGATAACTTGCTATTCTTTGCGGTTGCTGATTGTACCGGACACGGAGTACCTGGTGCATTTATGAGCATAGTCGGAAATTTTGGCCTCAATAAAATTGTAAATGAGGAGTTAACCACCAAACCCTCGGAAATATTGACCTCCCTTAATAGCCTTTTTATCAAAACGCTGGAGCGAAGAGAACGGTATGATATTTTTGATGGAATGGACATCGGGCTTTGCCTGCTCAACCTAAGTACATTAGAGATGGAATACTCTGGCGCAAACATTTCGCTTCAACTTATTCGAAAGGCAGAGCTGGACCATCCTGTGCAATTTCAACCCACCATACATTCTGACAAGCACAATCTTTTTATGTTGAAACCAAATAATCAGCCGGTGGGTTCAAATATGGAATTTAAGCCATTCATTAACCACCAGATGCAGCTTCTACCCGGGGATTCAATCTACATGTATTCCGATGGCTACACCGACCAATTTGGCGGGCCAAAGCGCAGAAAATACCATACACAGGAACTACGAAGAAAGCTACTTACATTTCAACAGCGCACCATGCTCAACCAAAAAGAGATACTGATTAAGGAGTTTAACCGCTGGAAGGGAAACAATGAGCAGATTGACGACATTACAATACTAGGCATCCGAATTCCGAAAAATTACTCGCTCTGAACCACCAGCAGGTAATCGAGCATTATCAGAAATAGCATAAAAAATTCAACTGGGTATAGGTTAATTACGGTAAATCCCATGCTAATCCATAAAGCAATTAGGAGGTAGAAT
>DATKTT010000282.1:0-2849 GCA_035530955.1 Williamwhitmania sp.
GAAACGCGACGACATTTGCCCCGACGAGGACAAAACGCTCTACAATACTGTTTTCAAAAGGTTGCTCGACAATGGCGACATAGTTGGCATAACAGGTTTTGCCTTTCGCACCCAAACCGGCGAAATGTCGGTTCACGCCAAGGAGCTAAAAATATTATCGAAGTCAATCCGCCCCCTTCCTACTGTAAAGGAGAAGGACGGACAACTTTTTGATGCCTTCACCGATCCCGAGCAGCGTTACCGTATGCGCTACGTGGACCTAGTGGTAAACCCACAGGTAAAGGATGTTTTTGTAAAGCGTGCAAAAATCATCAACACCATGCGCGAGTTTTTTAACTCCAATGGTTATCTCGAGGTGGAGACACCCATTCTACAGCCCATCCCCGGAGGTGCTGCGGCTCGCCCATTTATTACGCACCACAATGCGCTCGACATGCCGCTCTATCTTCGTGTTGCTAACGAGCTTTACCTTAAGCGACTTATTGTTGGTGGATTCGACGGTGTGTATGAGTTCTCCAAGGACTTCCGCAACGAAGGAATGGACAGAACGCATAATCCAGAGTTCACCGTTATGGAGATTTACGTAGCCTACAAGGACTACTTCTGGATGATGGAGTTTACCGAGGAGATGCTGGAGCGCGTGGCCATTGCGCTGCACGGAACTACCAAAGTTCAGGTGGGCGACAAGACCATCGATTTTAAGCGTCCGTTCCGCCGCATAACCATGTACGATGCCATTAAGGAGTATACAGGCAGGGATATCTCCGGTATGGGCGAAGAGCAGCTGCGCACGGTAAGCAAAGAGCTGGGCATTGAGGTAGACGAAACCATGGGCAAGGGTAAGCTCATCGACGCCATTTTCAGTGAAAAGTGCGAGGGCAATTTCATTCAGCCAACCTTCATCACCGACTATCCCATAGAGATGTCGCCACTGTGCAAACGGCACCGAAGCAACCCGGAACTCACCGAGCGCTTTGAGCTGATGGTGAACGGCAAGGAACTCTGCAACGCTTACTCCGAACTCAACGATCCCATCGATCAGCTGGAGCGTTTTCAAGACCAGATGAAGCTTTCGGAAAAGGGAGATGATGAGGCCATGTTCATCGACATGGATTTTGTAAGATCGTTGGAGTTTGGCATGCCAACCTGTTCAGGCATGGGCATTGGCATCGATCGCCTCACCATGTTTATGACCAATCAATCGTCCATTCAGGATGTGCTCTTCTTCCCACAAATGCGGCCGGAGAAGAAGGTAACCAAAGATGAGCCATCTGCATATTTGGCAATGGGAGTACCCGAAGAGTGGGTGGCCGTGCTTCAAAAAATGGGCTTTGTTACTGTTGATTCAATAAAAAAGGCCAGCGCAGGCAAGCTATTTAACGACCTTTGCGGAATGAACAAGAAGCATAAACTGGAACTTACCAATCCCACCATTGAAAATGTAAAAAAGTGGGTTGAATAATATCTCGGCATAAATTAATAGCCATGAAAGGTAACGAACCGTTACCTTTTTTTTACTATCTTGGCTTTGTCATACCAATACAAAACTTACAGTAGCGCATTGTCGTATAT
Source organism: Williamwhitmania sp. (assembly GCA_035530955.1). GTDB lineage: Bacteria > Bacteroidota > Bacteroidia > Bacteroidales > Williamwhitmaniaceae > Williamwhitmania. The sequence continues at coordinate 1,573 of DATKTT010000282.1, forward strand.
TTGAGATATTTGTCATAGCCAACCAAACCATTAGCCATGGATTACATGCTGCTCATAGGGAATATAGCCATCCTTATTTCGGTAAGCATAATCTTCAATTTCATCTCGCGGCACTGGAAAGTGAACACCCTTCAGTATCGCATTCTTACCGGAATTCTTTTTGGTCTCACCGCCATCATTGGAATGATAGCTCCTGCGAGGGTTGAGCCTGGTGTTTTTTTTGATGGTCGTTCCATAATTCTCTCCATCGCAGGTCTCTTTGCCGGCAGCTTACCCGCCTTACTTGCCGCCGCTATGGCCACAGCATTTCGTATATATAGTGGGGGTACTGGAGTGGCTATGGGCATTTTGGTTATAATAGTATCCACCGCTATTGGCATCTTTTTTCATAAGCTGCGGCAGTATAAAAAAATCAGGCTAACAATTCCGGTGCTAATAGGCATTGGTTATTTAGTTCATTTAGCAATGCTTGCCTGCACGCCAGCACTCCCGGCCTACCAGCGTTCTGAGGTAATTCATCATGTTCTGGTTCCTCTACTCACAATTTATCCCATTGGATTTATCCTAGTAAGCATACTATTTCTTGACCATGAGAACAGAATAAAATCGGTTGAAGATTTAGCCAATAGCGAAGTCCGATACAAACAGTTGGTGGAAAATGCACAAATGATCATTGTAAAGCTCAATGTTCGTGGCGAAATAATATTCATAAACAAATTTGGGTTAGCCCTTCTGGGCTATAATGGTCGTGAAATAATTGGAAAGAAGGCCCTTGACCTCTTAATATTGAAGGATAACCCAGGATCGCCATATTTTACAGAGATGGGGCAACGCCTTATTGGTACTCAGGAAACATTAACTACGGAGGGTATTTGCCATTCCAGAAGTGGCGAGATGCTTACCATACTTTGGGTGATAACCAACACGATAGGTGCTGGAAGCCTGCCCGAGATGCTCTGCACAGGAAACAATATTACCGGTTTGGTAGGGGCTCAGGAAGCCCTAAGGGAAAGCCAAATAAGGCTCAAGAGCATAATGGACCACACCAACGACCTAATCTGCCAAATAGATCCCGAAGGCCGGCATCTATATGTTAGTCCATCGTATAAGAGAATTCTTGGATATGAATCGGAAGCCTTAATTGGTGAATCATTCTTTACGTTTCTCCATCCCGACGACCTCACTTACACCATTACCGAATTCACAGAAGTGCTACAGACCAATTCGCCCAAATCGGTAAGCGTGAGGTTTCGATCTGCCGAAGGCAACTACGTTTG
>DATKTT010000283.1:0-2293 GCA_035530955.1 Williamwhitmania sp.
ATTTAGGTTGGGAACCTCTCTATGATAAGGTTTTGTAGGAATGGTTTAATACGCCCGGGAACTTTGAAATGGTGCTACTGTAAATACTTTGTCTTAAAGAATTTGTTTACATTTGGTTTTCAATCTGATGCCTAATTCAATCGACCAAAAAACTTATAACAATGAAGAGATTAATATTGGTTTCGCTAGCAGCCTGCACGATGGTAGCTTGCAATATGGTGAGGTTCGAGGTTCCACAGCCCAATGGTGTTCAAAATCTGAGTAAAATTCCTGAAAAGCTCACCGGAATGTTTATTGGCAGCGACCACGATACCCTAATGGTTGATGTGGGATGGTTTAGCTTTAAGTCGACCAAGGGTGACATGAATGTTGATATGAAGCTCTCGGACAGTACCGTGCTTCGCCAGTATAAAGGCTACTACTTTTTGAGTGACCGTGAAACAAATGGTTGGAACGTGGTCGTTGTTGAACCCAAGAGCGGAGATAGGGTAACCATTATGATGCTTTACGTGGATAACACCGACAAATTGGCTCGAATTCAAAAGATTGTGAAGCTAAAGGAGATAAAAAAGGACGACGGAGATACCGACTATTACCTTACAAATCCAACCAAGGAGCAGCTGATACAGCTTTTAGATCAAGGTTTGTTTGAGGAGATAGTGACGCTTCGTAAGCCGTTAAAGAATTAGAACTCGGTTGAGATGATGAAATTGGAGACGCTTATTTGGCTTTTCCCCATAGCGTTTATGCTGCACGAATTTGAGGAAATTCTTTTTATGAAGCCTTGGATTAAGCGCAACAAATCGACTATTGCTGCCCGATTTCTATTTCTTGCTCCTAGGTTTAATACTTTTACTAAAGGATTTTCGACCCGCAAGTTTACATTGATTGTTGCTGAAGAATTTGTGCTTGTGTCAGCAATTGTATTTGTTTCAGTGGGGTTGAGTTGGTACAACCTGTTTGTGGGTGTGCTGATGGCCTATGCCCTTCACCTACTGGTCCATTTGGTTCAGTTTGTTGTATATCGGAGGTATATCCCTGCAATAGTTACAACCATTGTTACGGCTCCATATGTCATTTATGCTATTTTTTATATGCTTAGCCGTGGGGTTGCTCAGCTGAACCTCAGTTTACTTATTGGCCTATTCGCATTTATTGCTATTGCAGCAAATTTGGCTTTGAGCCATTGGTTTGTTCGAAAAATCAAGTTTTAGAAATGATTCGCGTTAAAGTATGCTGTATAAGTAGCATTAAGGAATCCAAGTTGGCTATTCAATTTGGTGCATCAGCGTTGGGACTTGTTGGAAAAATGCCAAGTGGGCCGGGTATTATTGCCGATGAGATGATTGCTGAAATTGCTGCTGCAACGCCTCCTTCGATTGCCACCTTCTTGCTTACCAGCGAAACTTCTACAACAACCATCCTCAATCACTATCAGAAGGTGCACACCAACACCATTCAGCTGGTTGATGATGTAAGCTACAAATGCTACCGTGAGCTGCGCGCTCAACTACCCATGGTTAAGCTGGTGCAGGTTATTCATGTTGCCGATGAGGATTCAATTGACGAAGCGCTTGCCATTGCTCCTAATGTAGATGCCATTTTACTGGATAGTGGAAATCCCAACCTTGAAATAAAGGTGCTGGGTGGCACTGGTAAGACGCATGACTGGAGCATAAGCCGAAAAATTGTGGAGGCAGTTTCCATCCCTGTTTTTTTAGCAGGTGGCCTAAATCCCGAAAATGCCCGACGGGCAGTGGAGGAGGTTAATCCATTTGGCCTCGATATTTGTAGCGGCGTTAGAACCAATGGGAAGCTCGACCCCGTAAAGTTGGAAGCCTTCTTTAAGGCTGTTGGGTACTAGTAGTTCCGTGCTTGCTCTTCCCCTTTTAAATTTCAGCTCAATTCTCTCTGAAATCGTTACCTTTGCGCAACATTTTTGCATAGGAGTTTTTTGATGAAGAAGAGAGTAGTTGTTGGCCTGTCGGGTGGCGTAGATTCTAGCGTTGCTGCATACTTGCTCAAGCAGCAGGGCTATGAAGTTATCGGCATGTTCATGAAGAACTGGCACGACAATACCGGCGTGCTGCACGGGGATTGCCCATTCGAGGATGACAAGATGTTTGCCGAAATGGTTGCCCGAAAGTTGGACATTCCATTTGAATATATCGATCTGAGCGAGGAGTACAGGGCAAGAGTTGTGGACTATATGTTTTCGGAATACGAAAAGGGACGGACGCCCAACCCCGATGTGCTTTGCAATCGGGAAATTAAATTTGATGCGTTTATGAAG
>DATKTT010000284.1:0-5083 GCA_035530955.1 Williamwhitmania sp.
TTCAGAACCACAATCTGACGCTCTAACCAACTGAGCTACAACCACCATGTTTTGCGGGTGCAAATATAGCTACTTTTTTTCTGCTTCCAAATGTTTTGCTCGAATCTGTAAAGGCAATTTTGCTCCAAAAAGGTCAATTCAATTGTATGTGATGTACACGCTTTAGCAATAATGGTGTTAGCGGGTTTGATTGTTAGAACAGAGTTGTGTAGGGATATAGCGCTGGTCCTTTGGTTTTTTAAACCTTCTAGTGATTGCGGTGCATAGCAGCTTCAATTCATTTGACGTCGGGGGAACTTGCCACCACTTTGGCAGGGAAAACTATTGCAATCTCCGCCATCAAAGCCTAGGTAATTCTCATAGGTACAACTTCAGCCTTTCGTCCATTAGCCTTTCATTCTTGTGATACTTTTCAACCTTCTTTATTCCCTTTAGACATATAGCTCTTGTGTCTTTTATGACGAACGACTTGAGTTTTTTTCTCAATTATTATATATTTCGCTTAGTTATATTAATGTCAAATAAGTGCTTAGATAAGCCCTTTCGCCTTTGCCTTTTCGCCTTTCGGTTAAAAATTTCAGGTTCTTTACCGTGGTGGAGTTTTTCTAGGAGGCTAGCCAGTCTTTTTTGAATATTGAAATGGCAGACAATTGAAGCAAGCAGTAGTACTTCCAGATAACCAAGCGATAACAAGACAGAACGTGCTATGGATATCTATAGCACGTTATCCATTACATGAAACGGTTAATAAATATTCCCATTGGGTGATCGACCTATATTGAGCACCTAAATACAAGGTTTAAGTTTTATTTTTCTAGTGCACCAAATATCTGAACAAAGAGTCAGGAGGAGTGTATGCATAGTTTAATAAGCTGCTTGCCATAACGCCAAAGAAAACTCCACTAATTACATTAATTGTGTTTTTAGGTTCATTGCTAAATTTAATATTTACTAATGAAAAGAGTTCCCGTTTTACTGCTCGTTGTGGTCTTGCTGCTAGGTGTTAATCATGGTAGCTTTGCTCAGAATTTGGAGAATATCAAATCGGGAGAAAAAGTCAAGATATCAGGCCAGCTGGGTGCGTCCATGGTGTTCTATAATGTTACTGGACGCGAGGCCAACCGGCCATCCTTCTCTTGGATGCTAGTAGGTAATCCTGTTGTAGATATTTATGGATTATCATTGCCCTTCTCCCTTACCGTTAGTGAGCAGCAGCGAAGTTTTCAGCAACCTTTCAATAAGTTTGGCGTAAGTCCCACCTATAAATGGGCAAAGTTGCATTTGGGCTATAGAGATGTCAACTTTTCTAAATACACCTTGGGTGGCCATACAATGCTGGGGGTTGGTGGTGAATTTACCCCCGGAAAATTCAGGCTTGGATTTATGTATGGTCGGCTAATGAAGGCTGTTGATGCCGATCCCATAACCCAAAATGAACCCTACACTAGTCGGATACCGACCTATCGTCGTGATGGCCTCAGCTTTAAAGCTGGTTATGGAACCAACGCTAACTACATCGACTTTGTTCTTTTTAAGGGTCACGACATTCTTAACTCCATCGACACCTTGAGTCAACATTCAGTGGCACCTGTCGAGAATGTTGTTTTTTCAATTATTACCAAGCAGCGATTTTTAAAGAAATTTGAGTTTTACCTTGAATATGCAAACAGCATTTATACCAAGGATACCCGATTAGATAGCTTGCCCTCCATAGGAATTTCATCTCCATTTTTAGGGTTGATTAAGAAGAACTCCTCAACCTCGCAGGGAAATGCCATAGAAACATACTTTGGCTACAGCACGAAAGTGTTTAACATTAAGTTGAGATTCAGGCAAATTGACCCTGGGTTTAATTCCCTGGGAACCTATTTTATTCAGAACGACCTGCGTAACATAACCATTGAACCTGGAGTTAGCCTGGCTTCGGGAAAGTATATTATTGGGAGTAGCCTTGGTTTCCAGCGCGATAACCTCAAAAACACGCTGACGCAACAAACCAATCGCACAATCTGGTCGATGAGGTTCTCTGCCAGACCAATTAATTGGTACAACCTCGACGTTTCGTATTCGAACTTTGACATTAGCCAAAGCAAAGCGAACTATTCGCTCGATAGCTTATATAAAATATCACAAACAACCCAGTCGATTACCATCACCCAGAACTTTAGCATTACAGGAACCACCTTTATGCACAACTTCCTTCTCTCGTTCAACAACCAGAAGTTAACCGATAACAATAAGGCTACCGAGAACACCAACTCCTATAACACCAATATGTGGATGGGCTCCTACATGGTTAGCTACATGCCCTTGAGGATGAACATGTCGCTCACCTATACCTATTCGCATTTTAAGCTCGACATAATGGACACAAAGTACTTTGGCCCGGTTATCTCTGTTTCCACCTCATTCTTTAAGAACAAAATGAACGTTGCGCTGAGTGATAGCTATTTTAACAATCGGGTCAACAATTTGGATGTTAGCAACATAAATATTTTGTCGTTTACTACCTCTTACAGGCTAAAAAAGAAGCATCAATTTAAAGCAAGGTATAACCTGCATACCAATAATGCTATGGATGCAAGCATTAGCTCGTACAGGGAGACAACAGGTGAAATTGGTTATTCATTCATATTCTAAGGATATGCTGTTAAAAAATGTCAACACTCGGATACTCATATTCATTAGCACCTTGCTGCTAGTTTCTAATATTGAGGTTAAAGCCCAAGTTACAGCAAATGTTGTGGTAACTCCACCCTACAGTCCATATATTGAGGATTATATAAACCATACTCATATTACCCTATCTGCCATTGATTTCAGTTCAACCAACTGTTTTCTCAACATTAAGATTATTGGGGATAATGGAGTTGAGGTGTATTCAAAATCCGATATCATATATCCGCATTTTTCCCTTTACAATGCCACTCCGCTGGTGCTTTCTGCAATCGATCTTCAGGACTATTTTCAGGTTCAAAATCTTTTGACGGTTGGTATTAGCCCAACCGACCTGCAAAATAACGGTTTGCCAGCCGGCAACTATCAGCTGTGTGTGCGTGTTTTCGACAATGGAACCCCCGTTTCTGGTGATTCTCCTTTGGGCTGTAGTGGCTATTTTAGTATACCAAATTTATCGGTGAATGTGGCCACTCAGGTTGTTCCTCCTTTCATGGAGGACGTTACCCAATATGCTGACAGGGCTCTTGTAACCCTTACTGCCAACAGACCTGCAAAAGTTAAGCTCAACTTAAGAATTGAGGGGGATAACGGCATTGTGCTGCGCACCAGCCCCACTTTTTCACCCGCAAATTTGATTTCACTATCGAATGTCCCTCAGCTGATCACTTCCGGTGATCTATTCGACTATTTTCAAGCTAATGCTTGGGTAGTTTCTGGAATTTCGAGCAGCGAGCTCTTCAAATCCGGCTTGCCGGAGGGAACCTACAAGCTGTGCGTCTCCGTTTACGATAATTCCGGTATGGTTTCACCGGAGGGTGGCACGATTGGATGCAGCAATATGTTCAGCGTGAGGTATCTTCAACCTCCCATGATTGTCTCCCCGGCCGATCAAACCGTAATTACCAACAGCGCCATTCAAAATATTGTTTTCAGCTGGACGCCATCGCCAGGTGCTCCGGTGTGGACCATCTATACGCTTAAGATTGTTGAGATATTAGATCCCTCCCAAAATCCAAACGATGCTATGCTTTCGGCAACTACGCCCGCATTCTTCGAGTCCGAAGTGCAGGGAACTGCATTCTTGTATGGTCCGGCACAGCCGCTTCTTGAACCCGGACGAAAGTATGCCTTTGAGGTAATTGCATCGGATGCTGAATCGAACAGGCATTTTCAGAATTTTGGCCGAAGCGAAGTTTACTCCTTTACCTTTGGAGCCAGCACCACTAACATTTTTAACCCAAATGTTGGTGCTACTTCAGCCGATTCGCTAAACGGATCCTTAACAACACTTAGCAACGACTTTAGCTATGTGCCTGAAACAGTAATTAAGGGACGACTATTCTGTAAATTTCCCGACAATCCCAACGGGCCAATTGCCTATGCCAACTTGCTTAACAGTTCGAACAACCAGGTTGTTATTCAGAACAGTTCCTCCCAATCGATTCAAACCAAAAGCAACCAGCAGGAAGGAATTAACTACAACGATGCAATGCTACTGGGCATTAACATTGGTTCAAGTGTCAACCAAAATAGCATTACGGCAAATTATGGTATTTCTTCGGCTAATAATTTTGGCAAGTATAACTTTAATCCTCAGGCGTTAACCTTCTTCGCATCCACCGAAACCATGGAGAATACCAAACCACTTCCAAACACAATGGTGAAGCTGGTTGGGCGTGTAGCATACTATAAAGGCGGTTACCCCGAAGATGGTATTGTGCCTGAGTATCATGATCCAACAGCCAAGGCTTTAATTAAAAGTATTGTTGACATGAAAGGCAACGATCGCGGTGATGCCAACAAGATTATAGACGTTGTACTGGCGGTAACCGAAACCGACCAGAATGGCAACTTTATCTTTGACTTTCAATCGGACTTCTTTACGGGTCACTTTACGGCAGTTGATATTACTCACCCTCCGATTCAGACTGAAATTCAAACCTTAAATCCACTGGAACACCTGACTTGGGGAATGGATGAGGTTTTTCAAGGCTTAAACTACTTAGGTGGAAATATCGCATTGGGTAATGCTCAAAATGCTGGAATGGGTGGTGGTCAGCAGCACACCATGAGTTTAACCATTGATGATCCTTCGCAATATGCAGGATACATTTGCCTAAAAGTGGAGGTTGTTAATGAGAAGTTTTGCAGCCCCGATGTGGACATTCTGGCCATGCCCGGCGATAATGTGCAGCTGCCCGATCAGGTGGCCAAACTAAAAACCTATAACTTAAAGGTAGTTCCAAAGGCTTCTAACGTTACTGGTCAGGTTGCACCTGCAGGTCAGCCAATGGATAATGTGAGGGTTAGCATTATGCGTGATTCCCACAAGCTTAATCAAGAGTTGCCGCTTATTCTCAACTATGAAGGGGAACGCCTAACAACCCATACTGTGGACGATTAT
>DATKTT010000285.1:0-9259 GCA_035530955.1 Williamwhitmania sp.
CTTAAAAATGTTGGACCAGGAGATGCTCGAGACGTAATGCTTAATCTTGAATCGAACCTCAAGGATCTGCAATTTAGTGCTTCAAGCCCATTCCCCACCATTGCAGCAAACGGCGGAAAACAAACCGTCACCATTCCAATCTCCGGAACTGTTGACCTACCCTCCACCACTGCCCAACTGAAAATTGAGGTAGAGGAACCTCATTTTAAAGTGAAGATTCAGGGTAAGCAACTCTCTGTGCCAACTCGGGAATTCCAAAAACCCGAACTTTTGCTGGCAAAGTATGCAGTGGTTGAAAATCAGAGTGCCAACCCCAACAACCAAATCGATATCAACGAGATGGTAGACCTTGTTTTTGCTGTTCAAAACGTGGGCCTCGGCAGTGCGGAAAACGTAACCACATCGGTCACTAATAACCAAAAAGGGGTTATGTTCTTGGGAGTTGTAAACGGGAATCAGCTAGTTCGCCAAAATCCAACCTTTGGCTCCATTGCTTCGGGAAAGTATGAAACGGTAACCTATCGTTACTTTATCAATAGCGAATTTACCGATACTGACCTGCAGTTTACCATTAATGCTGGAGAAAAAGTTGGACGATTTGGATTCGCGCTACCAAAAAGTTTCGCAATAAACACAAAACTTTCCGAGGAGGGTTTCATACGAACGGTGGCTAGTACCAACACCAATACAGGAACACCAAGTAAAGTAATAATTGAGGATATCCCTGATTTTGTGGTGGACGTTGATTCCAATATTCCCACTACCAACAACTCCAACAACAGCGCCTACGCACTAATAATTGGGAACGAAGATTACAGCTCACGGCAAATGGGGCTGTCGAAGGAGCAGAATGTTGAATTTGCGGTAAATGATGCCAACATGTTCGCGCTTTACTGCGAAAAGACTCTCGGCATCCCTAAACGACAAATTAAGGTATTGCTAAATGCCACCGCTGCCGAAATTTCTCAAGGCTTGGCGTGGTTAACAAATTTAGCGAAGGTTGAAAACGGCAATGCCGAGCTGTTCTTTTACTATTCGGGCCATGGCCTTCCCGATGAGCAAACCAAAGAAGCCTACTTGGTTCCTGTTGATGTGAGTGGCTTCAACCTCACCTATGCAATTAAGGTTGCCGATGTATACAAGGCCTTAGCGGAGCAACCAACGAAAAAGGTGAACGTTTTTCTTGATGCGTGCTTCAGTGGAGGTGGTCGTAACGAAGGATTATTGGCAGTAAAAGGAGTAAAGGTAAGACCCAAGGAGAATACCGTTCCTGAACATATGGTAGTGCTAACTTCTAGCACCGGTGACGAGAGCTCCGCCGTATTTAAGGAAAAACGACACGGATACTTTACCTATTTTCTACTGAAGAAACTTCAGGAAAGCAAAGGAGAGATTAGCTACAACGACCTCAGTAGCTACATCATTCAAAATGTAAGAAAGGAGACTGGCATCTCCGGAAAAATTCAAACACCACAGGTAATAGTTAGTCCTAACGCTGGCGACAGCTGGAAAACCTGGCTTGTAAAATAAGTTTCCATGAAAAAAGCGGGGTCTCCTAACATGAGATCCCCGCTACACCTAAGCCAAAATTTGGAAAATCTAAAGTAAAGTGAATCCGTGAGTTAAACTCCAGGTTTTGTCCTCCTCCGGCCAAACGCTTGCCTGCACCTCCCCAATATGGCTTTTGCGCAGCAAAAACATGGCCAACCGCGATTGTCCTATTCCTCCACCAATGGTTTGTGGCAGCTCGCCTTTAAGCAATCGAGAGTGGAAATAGAGACCCATCCGTTGTTCAGCATCGGCAATGGAAAGCTGGCGAACCAAGGACTCGGCATCCACACGGATTCCCATACTCGATAGCTCATATGCCGACTGCAGAACAGGGTTCCAAACTACAATATCGCCATTGAGACCATGCTTTCCCGGCAGTGTTTCGGTACTCCAGTCATCGTAATCGGGTGCACGACCATCGTACGGCTCACCATTGGCAAGTTTCCCGCCAATGCCAATAATGAATACGGCACCATGCTCCTTGGTAGCCTCCGTTTCTCGTTCCCTTGGTGAAAGATCTGGAAACTGCGCCTGCAAGTCCTCTGCGTGAATAAACTTAATGGCAGTAGGTAGAATGGGCCGGATCTCAGGGTATAACGTTGAAACGTAATGTTCAGTGTCCCTAATGGCCGCATAAAGACGTGTTACAATCAGCTGCAAAAAATCTAGGTTACGTTGCTGTGGTTCCATAACCATCTCCCAATCCCACTGGTCGACGTAGAGAGAGTGAATGTGGCTAAGCACCTCATCGGGTCTTATGGCCCGCATATCGGTTACAATTCCTCTGCCCGGCTCAATTCCGGCATCTGCCAGCTTAAGCCGTTTCCACTTAGCTAGCGACTGCACCACCTCCACTCTTCTACCCTCGAGCGCTTTTGTGGAAAAGCCAAGTGGTCGCTCGATACCGTTTAGGTCGTCGTTGATACCCGTTCCGGCCTCCACCAGCATTGGGGCGGTAACCCGAGTAAGGTTAAGGCTCTTGCGTAGCCTGTCGACAAAGTAGCCTTTCACGCTCCAAAGCGCATCCTCAGCGGCTAAAAATTCCTGTTGTAAGCTCTTGCTCTCCAATAACGTTTTCATTTTTCTAGGTTTTAAAAAGGGTTATAAAAAAACCTCCGCCAATTTGGCCGGAGGTTACACATTTGCATAGCAGGTGATATCCTCGGCCGGCGGGGGGCTATTATTATTCAGATTATTATTGTTGGTTATTCTTATCATTTCAAGTTGGTATAAACAAAAAAGCCTTCCGTTTGGGAAGGCCTGCTTTATCAGTTGTGTTGAGAATTTCAATCTTACTGCAATAGCGCTCCTCCCCGAAATTTCTTCGGATTACTATTGGAGTTATTATTGCGGAAAATGGTCATTTCTTGTCTGTATTTGAGTTGCAATATATGAAGAATTTCGATTCGACAATACCTCTTTTAAAAAACCAGATTATTTTTTCAATAAATCATAAAAAAAGGGGTTCCCCTTCGGGCACCCCAATTAATTATTTTACTCAACAATATGAATCTTTACTTCTTAATCATCTCCACGCTGCGAACAACGAACTTAGCCAACGCCTCGCCCTTAAGCATATTGTTGGCAAGCAAGGCTAGATCAACAAGTTGCTTAGCGAGCTTATTTTTCTTGCCAAACTCTGTAAGCATGGCCTTCTTTCTATCCTTCAGGGCATTGAGCTGCTTCTCAACATCGGCAACCTTGTCCTTGTCAGCTTGAGGTATCTCTTCGTGCTTCAAATCCTTTTGAGCATTTTGCAACTCCTTAAGCGAAGCCTCAACCGGAGCAATCTCGCCATTCACCTTCTCTAGGTCGGCCTTCATTTTAGTTTCGGTTTCGCCAATAACCTTTGAAACTAAAGGATGGTTTGCATTAACCACAAGGTTGTAGCTGTCGGGTAGTTCACCGTAGAAATTCATTCCACCGCCACCCATCTGAGCCATATCCTTCATGCGGCGCATAAACTCGCTTTGGGTAATAAGCACCGGAGCATCCGTTTCTGCAAGGTTCTCAAACATCACGGTGAAGTTGGTGTTCTCGGGAGCATGGCATAGGAACACCGGACGAAGCTCCTCCTGCTGTTCTAAGCTGAGCTTGGTTTCTGCCAAGTCTTCCTTAGGAATAAGACGATCAACCACATCGGAATCGACGCGAACAAAACGAGCATCCTTGAGCTTGCTCTCCAGATGGTTTACGAAGTGTGCATCGAGCTGTCCATCCATTATCAGCACATCGTAACCCTTGTTCTGAGCCTTCTCAATGTAGGTAAACTGCTGCTCACGGTTGGTGGTATAGAGGTAAACCAACTTCTTGTCCTTATCCTCCTGGTTGGGCTTAATGAGCTTCTCATACTCCTCAATGGTAAAATATTTACCGTCAGAATTTTTAAACAGGAAGAATTTCTCAGCGCGCTCGTAGAACTTCTCGTCGGTGAGCATGCCATACTCAATGAATATTTTCAGGTCGTCCCACTTGCTCTCAAATTGAGGTCTATCACTCTTGAAAATCTCCTGCAACCTATCGGCCACCTTCTTAGTGATGTGGCTCGAAATTTTCTTCACGTTGCTGTCGCTCTGCAGGTAGCTGCGCGACACGTTGAGCGGAATATCGGGCGAATCGAGAACGCCGTGGAGCAGGGTTAAAAACTCCGGCACAATGCCTTCCACGTTGTCGGTTACAAACACCTGACGGCAATATAGTTGAATGCGGTTTTTCTGAACCTCAAGGTTGTTCTTCAGCTTGGGAAAGTAGAGAACACCGGTGAGGTTGAATGGGTAGTCAACGTTCAAGTGAATGCTGAAGAGCGGATCTTCTGCCATTGGATATAGCTCGTGGTAGAACTCCATGTAATCCTCTTCCTTTAGGTCGGCCGGTTTGCGCGTCCATATTGGGTTTGGATTGTTTATCACATTATCCTTATCGGTATCCACATACTTTCCATCCTTCCAATCCTGCTCCTTGCCAAAAGCAATAGGAATAGGTAGGTAGCGGCAATATTTCTTCAGCAGGCCTTCAATACGACTCTTCTCCGCAAACTCGCTGCTCTCGTCGTCGATGTGCAGAATAATGTCGGTGCCACGTGCTTCCCGTTCGGCTGGCTCAATAGTGTAGTCGGGGCTGCCATCGCAGGACCAACGTAATGCGGCTGCTCCATCCTTGTATGAATGGGTAACAATCTCCACCTTCTTCGAAACCATAAACGCGCTATAGAAGCCCAAACCAAAATGGCCAATAATGCCATTTTCGGCATTCTTATACTTTGCCATAAACTCCTCAGCACCGGAGAAGGCAATTTGGTTGATATACTTCTCAATCTCCTCCTCAGTCATTCCAATTCCGGAATCGGAAATGGTAATGGTTTTTGCCTTTTCGTCGAGGGCGATGCGAATAGTAAGATCGCCCAGCTCTCCCTTAAACTCGCCAACCGAAGCCATCGTCTTCAACTTTTGCGTTGCATCTACGGCATTGGAGACCACCTCGCGAAGGAAAATTTCGTGGTCGGAATAGAGAAACTTTTTGATAATTGGGAAAATGTTCTCGGTTGTTACGCCAATTTTTCCGTTACTCATATCAGCTATTTTTTTAGAATTAGTATTTGCCTTTAACGAAATGCCCATGGCGCGTGGCCAAATGCAAGTCGCACAGGTCCGGCTTAATCAAACCCTATACCAAAAGGTAAATGCTGACGGAGTGGCAGAAAATGATCAAATATGGCAATTCGATCGGCCAACAATATGTCAATGACGACCTAGCCTACCTTGCTGTTAACACCACACTCCTACTAAAGAAAACCCTAGGTCGTTCCAACACCACTAAGCCAATACTTTCTAAACGGCTCACCATTACCTCAAATGCCTCTGGCGAAACATGGAACTTTGGTTCCACGATCAGCATCTTACCGTTGGGCTTTAAAATTGATCTGAGTTCCCTAAATAGTCCATCTGAATTTGGAACCTCATGCACCATGTAAAAGGCCAAAACAAAGTCGACAAGATTGGTTACGCCAATGCTATCACGGTGACACTGATGAAGTGCAACTCGCTTCTCCAGCTGGGTGCCTGCAATTTTGTGCCTCACCTTGTTGAGCATTCCCTCCTGCAGGTCAACGGCAATTACCTCGCCCGACTCACCCACCATCTTTGCCATTTCCAGCGAAAAGAACCCGGGACCACAGCCCATGTCGAGAACGGTCATCCCGTCGCTAACATAGGAAGCCAAAATTTTTTGAGGGTTCTGTAGCCATCTTCTCACCGAATTATCGAGCCCTCCAGCCCTTTCTACAGGACAAACCCTTAATGCATCTTCTTTGCTCATACCAATTAATCTAAATCAAAACATAACAAATATTAAAATCGAAACCAACAATTGTCAGAAATCGCATCCTCGCTAAGCCCAAGCAAAGAATATTATTGGATCAGTCTCCTTCAAAATAACGATAGCACAATCTTTCGTGCTAAACCATTTCAAAGTTGACCTAATCGCACAGAAATAAAAAGAAAAAAACGATGAGTGTTGGAAAATTGCCGACGAAACTCCTTTATAGTAACTTGAAACAAATTCAAAAAGAGTGTAACTTTAACGAGAATAGAAATTTGTGCTTGAGTTAGCAATTGGCGCAATTTATTTATAAGGAGATGAATACAACCATCAAGTGGAAAAGAGGCCCCTTTAGTAGGAGGACCTTACTGCTGGAAAGAGACATCGAAGTTGGAGAAATAACTCGAAAGATATGGCGTTACGAACCAACGGCAAGGTTGAAAAACACGCTTGCAATCTTTTCCGTAAAGGGATTTTTCAAACGAATAGGTAAGCTAACCCAGGTCGAAACCAATGCCCCACTGGCCGAGATAGTTTTTAACCGATGGAAACGCAAAGCGCAGGTTAATTTGCCAAATGGAAAAAGCTACATGTGGGAATTCACCAACTTTTGGCACACAAGGTGGGAACTAAACGGATCAGACAACACCAGAATTCTATACAATGGACTCTCGTTGCGTGGAGAAATTACGGTTTATAGTGGTGACGAATCGGCTATTCTAGTAGGCCTGCTCATAGCTGACTACTATTGGCATCTTCGAAGAAAAAGTTAGTCAACAACTTTATTAATCGAATTTTACCGGTCGAGGGAAGCAGAAAAACGCGAAAAGGTCTTCATCACGTTTTCAACGTAGGTTTTGGAAACAGGAATATCAACGGCGTTGAGGATATCCAACTCAAGCATCAGGCCGTCCTTATCCTTGCGAATAACCTTTACCTTATCAAAGTTGACCATATATGAGCGGTGGCAGCGGATAAGTTCCATTCCATTAAAGTCTGCCTCCATTTTCTTTAGGGTATTACGCAGCATATAGCGTGCAATCTTCTCCTTATTTAAGTAGCAAACTTTCACGTAGTTATCGGAAGCTTCGAGGTAGAGTAGGCTTTCCATTTTAACGGAAAATTGCAATACGCCCTTCTCATCGTGAAAAGGAACCATGTTTTTCGAATTGTTTGGGAATGATTGGCCTTGTGAAATCCGGTCAAGCATCAACTTTTTATCCTTCCATGAGAAGTATAGCCACAGCACCGAATATGGAAGTAGCAATACGAGTGCGGTATTCTGAATAGAAACCTTCAATAACGTTTCAAACAATCGGGTTTCATGGAGTATATACTTTTCGTACACAGCATAGAATAGCGCCATGAAAAACACCTCCAGCAGAATCCAAATCAGAAATTGAATTAAGTTGAGCGAATAGTGCCTGCTTAGGTGATACATGAACACGCGGCTGATCACCACAACCAGCACACCGGTAAGAATTACCAAACTAGAGTAAAAAAACAGTTGCAACCTTGTTACCGCAAACCAGTTTTCGACACCAAAAGGAGCGTAAATGTTGATAAACACAAGTGCGAAAGCTGCAGTAAAGATAATCAGCTTAACAATATTTTCTTTTTGGTTGAGATAACCAGGAATAGTCCGCTGAAAGTCTACCATTGTTTAAACTCCGTTTCTGAAACAAAGGTAAAGAATTCAGGTCAGCAGTGGGCTAAAAAAATCGATCAGCATTTCATTTTAACTGAAATATTTTGCCCCGCTATAGGATTATTCGCCCCGTATAGTGCCATTCAATCCCATTGTGCCCAGCAATATCCCACATTTTTGCTTTCAGCTCAATACCATTGTTCCTTTGCATAAAACCTCAAACAAATACAGCCATGGACTATACAACACTATTCAGTCAACTAAAAACGCTACCTAACTGCAGCGACAAAAAAGTGTCATTCCCCAATTTAGATATTGTGGTAGAGTGGAAACAACTCAGCTCACCTTGGAGACTTAATGGTGGGAGCAAGAACGATGCCATGAGCCAGATATCCAGACTGCTAACTCAAAAAAGCGATAACCAAATCTCCGAGAACCAAACTTTTTCGTATCCCATTGTATTTCCGAATGAGAATCGAAGCTTTAGCAGAGCAATAATTATGCTGCATGGTTTAAACGAACGCTCTTGGCAAAAATATTGGGCCTGGGCTGTTTACCTAGCTAAGACAAACAATGCTCCTGTGATTCTCTTTCCCATATCCTTCCATATGAATCGGGCACCACAATCCTGGGCTAACGCAAGAGTAATGCTTCCTCTCCTAACCAAGGCAAAATCATTACTGCCATTTATCGATAGCATGACCACCTACCTCAACTTTGCACTTTCGATCAGGCTCACCGAAGAACCGTTGCGATTTTTCACTTCAGGTCACCAAAGTGCACTGGATATAGTGCATTTAACCGAGCAGCTTAGCCTTGGCCATATTGCTCCATTCGAAAAAAACACAAAAGTAGATGTGTTTGCCTATTCCATCGGTGCCTTTCTAGCACAGGTTCTGCTGGTGGCAAATCCCTATGGTCTATTCAACGACTCCCGATTCTTCCTCTTCTGTGGCGGTGCTCTTTTTGAGGATATGCAAGGAACCTCGAAGCACATTCTGGGTAAAAGTGCATTTGCTCGCCTGAGCAGCTACTACCTAACCGAGTTTGAGGCGGAAGTGCGTAGGGAAACTCCGTTTTCCAAGTTTATATTAAAAGATGAGCTGGGACAGGCGTTTTACGCTATGCTTTCGGCCAACAGAAACAGAGAGATGCGTGAAATGGCGTTTGAAAAAGCTGCCGATAGGCTTTATGCAATCGGCCTTAAGCAAGATGCTGTGATATCCTCGAAAGGAATACAAAAAGCAATAGGCCTTAGAACCAATCGAAAGCCGAGATTTGAGGAGTTAGACTTTCCCTTTCCTTATACTCACGAAATGCCATTTCCTATCGCCGCCAAAGGTGTGTCTGCATCAACACTCAATGGTTCGTTCAGCCAGATATTTACGAAAGCAGCAGCCTTCCTAGCATAAAAAAAGTCCGGCGTAAACCGGACCTTTTCCTATATAAAGAAACCAGATATACTAGTATCTCTTTGGTTTTCTGTCACCATATGATGAAGAACCTCCACCACTGTTGCCACCAAACCTTTTTTCACCTCTGTCGAAAGATCTTCTTTCGCCCTGAGGTCTCTCTTCTCTTGGTCTAGCCACAGAAACTGCGATTACTTTGCCATCAAGCTCAACACCGTTCAGCTCTTCGATAGCCTTATTTCCTTCAGCCTCGTCGTTCATTTCAACAAAGCCAAATCCTCTGGATCTACCAGAAAACTTATCAGTAATAACTTTGGCCGAAGCTACTTCG
>DATKTT010000286.1:0-3392 GCA_035530955.1 Williamwhitmania sp.
TTAATCCATACCTCGGATATAAAGTTACTTTTGACATGGTTGAATTCCAAGTAAAATTTAGCGATAATACGCTGTTGAATAATAGCATGAGTGGTTCATATTTTCTTGGAACCATCTTTTTTAAAGATGATAAAGAACCAGGCGGGAAGGAGGAAATTCATCGAGCAACTTGCTATGATGGCTCAGCACTCGATTTTTTTCGTGCTATGCGCGATCATACATGGAAGCAGCGGCAGTTTGAACTCATTTCGGGTGGCTCATTAATCTCGCCCGACAGCTGTTTCACGGTTAGCGATTCGGCTGAATATAAAAAGGTCACAGTTCTTAAGAGAAAGCTAAGAGCCTTGGTGTTAAGCGGCAATCCTCTAACAAATTCTACAATAAACTTAGGGATTGTTTATCGAAGAAGGGAGCAGTCTTTTGTTGTATTCAAAACATCTACCTTTTACCTCGACGGCTACGGCAACAACTCAGAGCCAAGCAAGATTTCATTTGGTGGCGAACTTGGTGCAAAACGACTTGGTGACATGCTTCCCCTCGACTATGTGGAACAACCCAAGGCTAAGGTAAAACATAAGTAGCTAAATATCTTCAGCGTAAGCAATAGCCAATTGAACAAACAAATTTTATGGTTTGAATGGCAATGGGGCACAACCGCTATTACGTTCTGTTTAATTGTTTGTGCAGTAGTTTACTCCTCAAATAGCTTTGGAAGGACGTGCTGAAGCGTCTTCTTCACCTCCTCGTTGGAGGCTGGTTCACGGGGTATAATCAGTATGGTGTCGTCGCCGGCAATGGTGCCAGCAATCTCTTTGGAGCGGAAGGAGTCGATGTAGATGGCCACGCTGCTGGCAAAACCCGGAAGTGTGCGCACAATACCAAAGTTATAGGAGAATTCAAGTGAGATAACGCTCTCGGTGGGTAGATTCAGCGAGGAGGGCATGCGATCGTGCATTCCCATCTTCTCCGGCAAAACGTATATGTAGCCCTTTTCGTTATCGGGCATCTTAGCTACCCCAAGCGATTTCAGATCGCGCGATAGCGTTGCCTGCGTAAGCTCGTAGCCCAGCTGTCGCAACTCTTCCAGCAGCTCATCCTGGTTGGTAATCTTCAAATTTGAAATGAGTTTTTTAATGTCCTGCTTACGACTACTCTTAGCCATGGGTGCATTTTATTTTAATTGTAGTAGCAAGTTTATGCACGATTTTGGCGGAAAGCAAATATTGTATGATTTTTTTGAATGGATGGGGACTAACCATCAGCTGACTTCAGTCTCACTACTTCCATCTCAGTTCAGTTTAACCCCGCCATCGTATCGCGGGATCTTCGCTTCGCTACGACTTCTTTAGCTTCATATTTTGATCCATCACCTCGTTGAACATTAGTGACAGTCGACTGTTTATCTACAAAATTTATAACCATGAGTAAAGTAGCGCTTAAAACCGAGTGGAAGGGGAATATGAAATTTGAGTCCGATGTGTTTGGACATAAGGTTGTTGTTGATGCCGACCCTTCGGTGGGTGGTGAGGACAGCGGCCCACGACCTAAACCACTGATGCTGGTTGCCCTTGCAGGCTGCACCGGAATGGATGTGGTTTCTATTTTAAAGAAGATGAAGGTCGAATTCGACGGACTTAATATTCTTATTGAGGGTGAGCAAACGGAGGAGCATCCCAAGCACTTTACTGAGCTTAAGGTGATATACGAGTTTAAGGGAAAAGATTTGCCGCTCGAAAAGTTGGAGAAGGCGGTTAGCCTTTCAGAGGATCGCTACTGTGGCGTGAATGCCGTTTATAAAAAGGCCATCAAGATGAGCTACGAAATCAGAACAGTAGAATAGCTGCTGTTTGGAATTCTTGCATATATGAAAAGAGCGCGATAGTTAGTCGCGCTCTTCTTTTTTTATCCTAATGCGAAGCCGCCGCTTCGGGCAATTCGAATTTGTTTCCGGTCTCCTTCACCAGTTGCTTTAGCCACCACTCCGGGTAGCCGGGCTGGTTGGGGTTAGGTACAAAGCCATAGGGGTTTTTCTCAAATACGCCATCCTTCTCCTTCTTCACATTTCCGTCGATATACTTTACCAGCAGAAAGTGGAATAGGTCGTTCCATTGTGCAACGGTGCTGTTGGCGGTAGCAATGGAGAAGGTCGATACAAAATCTCTCGCTCTTTCAGGATTCTCGCTGTATATTTTCAAAGCTGTTTTATCCACATCGGGTATCAGCGCTGCATACTTGTCTTCCAGCTCCTTTTGAACCTTCTTCACATCCTGAACCATGAGGTCGTATCGCAGGTAGGTAAAGTTGGCCACCTTGTTGAATGTCCAGAAGGCTGAGGTTTCGGAGTAGGTGAGCATATCGCCGTTTCCTTTGGCATACGATTCTGGTGTCTTGCGAATTCCGGCGTAAATGGGTACGTATACGGTTGTGGCTGCGTCGTCAACGCCAATCCAGAATATGCCTCCAATGGGGTCGGGCATCCAGCTGCGGAGCTGGGCAATAAACGAAAATGCTGTCTGCTGGGTGGCGGTTGCACGTTCGTTGAAGTACTCTTTTCCGTCAACCTTCCAGGTGAGGGGACGCCAGCGGTAGGGCATACCAAAAGGTCCGGCACCGGGGTCCTTGCTCATGTCCAGCTCGGTGCCCTCTAAATGGTCGCGGTAGTTGGCCATAAGGTCTTGAGGGGTGAGCTTGTGGTCGGGTTTTATGTAGAGTGGCATTCTATGCTTTAGGTTTTCTCCCTTTGCATAGTCGAAGTAGCTCCACATGTCCTTGTTCACATTCTTAAACATGCTCCAAACGCGAATTTCGCAGAAGCGAGCCCCTTCAAAGGTCACCGGATTATAGGTATCGGAGAAGCTGAACTCTTCATCCTTTCCTTTGTAAAGTCCTTTCTCCTTTGCAAAGCTGATTACATCGCTTGAATAAACCACCTCAACTTCAGGGTTGAAAATCTTGTCAAGGTTTTTGCTGGTGATTGATGTCTTGCCGTTTGCCAATGGGAAGGTGGTTATTCTGGCTTGGTTTGCATGGGCCGAAATGTATCCATCCGGAATGCGGATGGCAACCCACACTGCACCCTTGTTCTTATTGTATGCTTTGCCCGTTTTCTTATCCGTTACCATTTGGGTTCCCTTGCCTATCATCTCAAATATCCAGGCTTCGTTGGCATCGCCTACCGAGAATGACTCTCCGCTGCTGTAGTAGCCATACTTATCCACCAACTCGGCCATTACCTTTATGGCTTCTCTTGCCGTTTTTGCTCGTTGAAGCGCAAGGAACATGAGGCTGCCGTAGTCAATCATTCCGGTGGTGTCCTCTAAGCCAGAAACACCGCCGAATGTAGTTTCGCCAATGGCTACCTGATGCTCATTCATGAAGCCTATAACCGTATA
>DATKTT010000287.1:0-5576 GCA_035530955.1 Williamwhitmania sp.
GCTCCTATTTAGCGGCATTGCCAAGGTGGCGGGGGCCGCAATCTGGATCAAATCCCCCCGTTCCGTTTTCACCTATTGGTGCAGTGGAACATGCTGTCTTCCAGAGTAGTGGTATATCGACTGTGAAAATGCAAAAAGCCCATTTCAGCTTGAATGCGAAAACGGGCTTTGCTCCGCTTTAGCTGGAATTTATGAATCGCCCCGCAAGCTGGTAAACAAATCGGCGATGTGATAACTGTACGCTTCTGGATACTTTTGTCAATAAAATTTGGAGTCTTAAATTTTGGAGTCTGTAGGGAGCAAATGAAATGTCCGGTTCTGTAGTACGTAATATGTCCGGTGGGAAATGCAATGGAATCACCCTAACAGTGATTAGACGGACGCACCGGTCAGAATTATTAAAAATAAAGAAGCGTGCCAATTTTCGATAAGTGATTGATTCATTGAAAACCCCTCTGTTTGACCTATCCGCATATGCATAATTGTACGGGCGGGCACGAATGTCTCCTTTTGGCGATCCGGAAGTTCACCCCACGATATTAACCGCCAGAAAGTGGTCGGTTCGGCTTCGGTGATTTAGATTGCCGCTTAGCAGCCCTTCACGACAGGTAACTAACGACACCAAGTTGCCCGCCGAGCTGTTGTTATAGCCATCCATAAAGCGCCCATTGGGTCAATTTATTCAAGTCAGCTGGTAGCGGACTTGTGACGGACAGCGTCCTCGCGTAACCAGCAATCGGCGAACACAAAACCATCACGTGCGACAGTCTCGCCAATTTCAATGTCGAGTGAATGGGTGAACATTGGTCCGGCGAACACAAAGGTGTGGAACTCCCCATTCTCACCACATGGATCAACGCCAGGTGGCAGGGCATCGAGCAAATCTTGTGACAGCTCGCGCCCGGCAAATTCGGCTGGCAGTATTGCGTTCGCGCAGGTGCTTGGCGGCGCTAAACACGTCGGGGCTGATGATCTGTTCCTTCAGCCGGGAAAACTCGGTATCCGTCAAATGAATCCGGTTAAGCTCCTCGAATTTCTCGCGAAAATTTTTCTCCAGCGTGTCGCTGTCACGAATATCCGGGCGATGCGTGTATTTAAGCTCAGACAGCTTTGCGATGAGATCGTTTTCGATCTGGTTTTCCGTTGTAGTCATTGGAACGATTCAGAGATTTCAACTTGGTAATTCTACAGGTTTTGACTGATTTCCTTTAGCAAAGAAAATTTTGGTAGTGTCTCAGTTTGAATTTAATGAACGGATATCCTCAAGGCAGAAGTTGACAATGGCAGAATTGAATTTGACAGTTTGTGTCAAGTTTGGGCGATTACGCACTACTTGACAGGGTAAAATCACAGGCGCAGGGTGCGAAGCGACAGGCCGGTATAGTAAAAATTGAGATACTTGCTTTAATCTGCATATTCATGATCGGCATCGTTTGTACGGCAAAAGCCACCGCCCTCGAATTTTCTACGAAAAAAACTGTCTCTAATGTTGTTAAAATTATCGGCATAGCGAACACTTCCGGCGAAGAAAAGATCGGCATTGGAATTTTCCCCGAACCGCAAAGTATTTTTACCAAATCTCATAAAAAGACTAGTATCACCAACCAGTTCACAATTGAAATCTCTACATTCTCCAGCTTGGAGTTCTACTTTACCGAGATCATCATGTCCGGCAGAACGGATATTCCGAATTGGCATGGACGGATTAATAAACTCAGTCAATATCCAACTGTTTACTATAGTGGCTTTCGATCCCCCGATATTTACCAAGGAATAAATAATCTTGTACCCATTTTCATTAATGACGGAAACATTGCGCAAAATAATTCTTGGTCTATGGGACGCGGTAAATTCTTCTCTGGCAAGGTCAACAGATTCTTTAGTTATCCCCCACAGTTTTTTAGTGGAACAAGCAAGTGCAATAGTAAACGCCGCTATGATAGTTGTTGCAACGGCAGTAATAGCACCCACATGGATGTCAAGATAATAAATCAGAGTGTCGATCATAGTGGGGGTGTAATAATCTTGATTGGGTTGATAGTTGCTATGGTGATACTTTTTATTACATTTTCCTAGCAAGCCCTTATTGCCGCACCGAAAATATCAGGGTTCATGCGATTGTTATAACGGAACTCGAACTCATTCACATATAACGGAAGATGTTTTGCACTCACCTTATGGAACGTACCCACAATGCCGCGTTTTACGATAGACCAAAACCCTTCTATGGTGTTGGTATGGATCGCACCGTGGACATATTGCCCTTGTGGGAGGGCGGCAGGGGTGACCCTGCCTCCTACCTGATCCCATTTTCAATCGAGGAATTAAATTGAGAATAGAAGGATTGTTGCTTTCTCTAGACATGATTAATGGACACTAAATAACCAGTCTTATTATCTATAGTGCATAATCATAGAATGGAAAGCGCATTCATTTTGATGCTGAATATATGTGACAAACAATAAAGATGAAGAAATTATATTTAACTAGAAAATTTGTTTCTTATAACAAAAATCACGCCAAGTCACTTCATATTCGCGCCTTAAAGCATAAGGCATGGAAAAAAGGCGTCAACATAAGTGAATTGGGACATTCACCCGTTGAGCGCCGCCAAACCCACCATAGGGGTTTGAACAATCATAGTTACAAAAGAATAATTGCACCTATAAATTTTTCATTCATTGATAATCCAAATGAAGTTTCTAGTTTTATATATAAATTAAAAGATGCATTTAACAAAAGATTGAAAGTATTTGTTTGGTTAGATGATGTAACAAAGATTGATTATGGAGCTATTGTTGTTCTTCTATCAATTATGATTAAGTACAAATCTAGTAATATCGATTTTGATGGTGGCTTGCCCAAGAATAAGGGTGCAAGGAAGCTACTTATCCAATCTGGTTTCTTTGCAAACTTGTATAAAGAATTTGAAATGTCAGATGCTTACAAGATAGGTGAGTATGACAATGAAGGTATTTGTACTCATGCTCAAAAAAATGTTGATTCCTTATTAAGCAGTCAATTGATTACGAACGCAACAAAAACTATTTGGGGAGAAACTCGCAGATGCCAAGGAGTCCAGCGAACACTTATCGAGTTGATGCAAAATACAAATAATCATGCGTCAATTGGCCTGCCAGGCGAAAAGCATTGGTGGCTATCTTCTTACCATAATAGAAAGGAAAAAATTGTTGCGTTTTCATTCGTAGATTTAGGTGTTGGCATATTTGAGAACCTAAATAACAAAACCGAGAAAAGTAAATGGTATAACTGGAGAACGCGTATTGCTGACAGGCTTAAATATGGTAATAATGCTGAGCTATTGCGTCTTATTCTTGATGGTAGTTTGCATAGAACGGTCACAGAAAGTGACTTCAGGGGCAAAGGGTTACCTGGTATTGCACAAGTCTTGAGTAGAAATCAAATACAAAACCTTCATATTATTAGTAATGATGCTTATGCTAATGTTTCAGAAGGTCGCTACATTAAATTAGATCCACCCTTTGATGGAACATTTGTATATTGGGAGCTCACTAAAGAAAATGAAAACAAAGCCTAAAATTACTTTAAGTGTAGCTGATGAGTTTTCAAGAACTCCAGGCCCTCGTTATGAGGTAGAGGGTGATTTTTCAGGAGAATCTTTTAGGAAATCATTATTATTTCCCAAGCTTAATAAAACAATTCAGGACAATTCACTATTGGAAATAAATTTGGATGGTACTGCTGGTTATGGAACTTCATTTTTAGAAGAAGCATTCGGTGGACTCATTCGTCATAATAAATTGAATCGTGAAACAATAAAAAACTCTATTCAAATAATTTCAGATGAAGAAGAATATCTGATTGATGATATAGAAAAATATCTGGATGATGCTGCTAGGGAAGCTATTTAATGATAGTTAGAAACATCCTAATATCGCTATTTCTTTTCGCCTTAGTATTTATTGGTTTTCTGCTTGGGGATATGTATACCATTCCTGGTATTAAATTCGACAACCAAGTTGATCCTCTCCATGCCCTCTCAATTTTAGTAACTTTTGCCATCGCTGTATTGCTTTCAGTCTTCTTTGAAGCTCACAAAAAGAAGGACTCAACCCAAAAAGAAATAATGATCAAAAGAGTAGATCGGGTATTGAATACACTAGAAGAATTGCACAAGGCTATCTTAACTGGAAAAATTGATTTCCAAACAGCAGTTTCCCTCCCCAAGCGATTGAACAAGACTTTCGATTACATATGGGAGTCTCTCAAAATAAACAAGATTAATGTAAAAATTGAAAAGTCAGAAATTATTAATTTAATTCGAGATTTAAAGGATTTACTTACAAATACACCGACCAACGAAGAAAGAAAACTGAAGAAATATTGTCCAATCACGGTGAATGATAATCTTTTAATTTATGCGTCTCCACGCGTAACTGAAATCTGTAGCAAATTAGAAGAAATAAACAATAAACTCTTTCAAACGCAATTAAATATAAATGCCAATTAAATTTACTTGAAATATTCCTTCACTTCAATACCCCTTAATTAATATCCAGTTCCCCAACAATAAAACTTGCATTACCAGCAAGAAATTTTAATCGCCCCTGAATTACATCTAAACTCTCAATTACTTACCAAAAATATGCATTACACACTAATATCAATAGTACACTCCGGTGGGTCTGTCTAATAGTTAGAAAAATGTTGTCGATTACATCACAGGAGAATCTGCAATGAAGCCATTAGTTAACAATGCTCTCATAATTGGGCTTTTTGTTATTTTTGCGCTCATCGCTGCATGTGGAATCTATCTTGTCTACGCATCAATCCAATCTTCTACTCCTGCCGAGCAACGGAAGCCAACGGATACCAAGGTAGATATCTTAGTGAATAATGGCGGAGCCAAAATCAAATTATCAACCGCAATACCGGGCATGATGGTTTTCCTTATCGGGGGGGGTGGCCTCTTAGTGCTTGCAATCCGAGTCCCTGTAAAGCAAATTAAAGGTTATAAAAAGCCACGCACAAAAACAAAGGACTCTACTATGAATTTTGAGTTGTCCATGCCGAGCTTTGAATATTTGAAAGCTCCCGAGCCTATCCTTAGCGAAAAGACTGAGCGCATCCCTATTCTATTCTGGTGGTTACTCCAGCGAAAAAATGTAGCGGTGCGGGTATAGAGTGAAACACCATCCTAACCCTACATTCGAAAGGGTCTGCGAAAAAGCGCGCAGTCACTCAATTTTACGATGAATGTCCGGTTTTAGATAATTGCTTGGTCTGCTGTGTGTCTAAAGTTTCACCACGCTTGCGGCAAAAGGGAGTCTGCAAGCATTGAAGGGACTTTGAAGGAACTGAAGTGTAAAAAACATTGAAATACAGTAGATAAAGGGGATGTGGGGGTAGGTTAATAAATTCAATAAAATCAATTAATTATAAAATACGCGCCAACTACGAACCAAGGGGTCGGGCGTTCGAATCGCTCCGGGCGCACCAATAAATCAATGGGTTAGTGTAAGCTAACCAATTTTCTTTTATGCTGGCTAGCGCTGGGCTAGCATAAGCACCATTTCAGTAAGCGAAAAAATCGC
>DATKTT010000288.1:0-14724 GCA_035530955.1 Williamwhitmania sp.
TATCGTTTCTTTCAATCCTCTTACGATGAGGACGAGCATGGCTCGGTGCTGAGGGTTACCGACGATTTTTGGGGAATGACCACAACCTATATGGGGTATGGGCTTTTTATGGTAGGTGTGCTGCTAACCCTTGTTACAAGGAGAAGCAAACTATACGCTCTTCTTAACAAGCCTACTGCTACGCTGTTGTTTGTGCTGCTGGTGGCTGTCCCTATCTCCATCTCCGCACAGCCACTTCCCACTCCTCCCGTGGAGCAGGCTCGTGCGTTTGGTCGGCTGTTGACCCTTTCGCACGATGGGCGCATTCATCCCCTAAACACATTGGGAAGCGAGGTGGCTAGAAAGTTAACCGGTGGCGATACTTTTCGTGGAATGACCTCTGACCAGCTGCTTCTTGGCATGAGTGCCTTCCCCGATTATTGGCAGAGTGCCCTGCTTATTAGGGTAGAAAACCCTCAGATGAGAGCCATTCTTGGCATACACGGTGAAATGGCTTCATTCCTAAACTTTTTCGACTCTACCAATGGCGGTTACCTCCTCAAGAATCCAGTGGCATCTATTAACCGTAAGTCTCCAGCCGAGCGCACTAAAACTGAACGTGACGTGCTTAAGGTGGATGAGCGGGTTAGCATTTGCTACATGATTTTCACCGGTAATCTATTGAAAATATTCCCAAATAGTTCTGGAAATGAATGGCGTTCAATAGCCACCGTAATGGCAAACGGCGGAGATACCACCATGCCAGGACGTCTGTTGGCCAATTACTTTACACAGCTACGAGCTGCCACTGCTAACAACAAATTTGCCGGAGCCGATAGCGCGTTGACTCGCTTTGCCCAGTATCAGAAGGAAACTGCACTTATTTCTTTTGATGGATCAGTCGAATTGGAACTTCTGTACAATCGTCTTGATCTGTTCAATCGCATAGTCCCATTTTATGGTTTGGCAGGATTGGCCCTTTTGGTGCTTCTTTTCTTCAGAAAGAGATGGGCTGAGATTGCAGGAAAGTTCTTTGTGTGGATGGTGCTCATTGCATTTGTGGTTCACACGGTTGGTATGGTGCTGCGGTGGATTGTTGCGGGGCATGCACCCATGAGCAACGGGTATGAGTCAATGTTAATGATTTCTTGGGTTGCCGTGGGTGGAGGCCTGTTGGCTGTTCGTCGACTTCCAGCAGCGCTTGGCGTAGCAGCTTTACTTGCCACGGCTACGCTCTTTGTGGCGCATCTTAGTTGGATGGATCCCGAAATTACCAACCTAGTGCCAGTGCTCAAGTCGAAGTGGCTTACCTTACATGTATCCTTTGTGATGGCTGGCTACGCCTTTTTTGGCATTGGAGCGTTGCTGGGAATCCTTTCCTTGCTAATAATTGCTATACCACGCTTATACAAAAAGGTGGCTGATGCTGATTTTGATAATATCCAGAAGTTAATGGAATCGGCCATGGTTGTGGGGTTGTACCTATTCACCGTGGGAACATTGCTTGGTGCTATATGGGCCAACGAGTCCTGGGGTCGATATTGGGGTTGGGATCCCAAGGAGTCGTGGGCGCTGGTTACAATTTTTATTTATGTGATTATCACCCATTTGAACAATATTCCCAACTTTAAAAATCCGTTGGCATTGAGTTTTTCATCCATTGTGGGGTTTATGGCAGTAATGATGACGTACTTTGGGGTGAATTACCTACTTACTGGCTTGCACTCCTATGCTGCTGGAGAAACGATGGGGATTCCTAAAGTAATTTATGTTGGAATTGGTGCTGTTATTGTGCTTTGGTTGGTGGCATTGCTAATGGCACCCAAAACTATTAACCGTAAAAATTAGGGTTGAATTTTTATTCCTATGTGCTACATTTGTGATCTAATCTTTTTGTGATATGAACAGTTTTGAATTTTATAACCCTGTTAGGGTCGTTTTTGGAAGAGGAAAAATTGCTGAGTTACCTAATCTTATTTCTGCTGGTCATAAGGTTCTTGTTACCTATGGTGGTGGAAGCATTAAGGATAATGGCGTTTACGATCAGGTTTTTGACGCGCTTAAGGGCTATTCTATTTTTGAATTTGGTGGAATTGAGGCCAATCCCAAGTATGAAACTCTGATGAAGGCCGTGCAGCTCATTCGTAAGGAAAAGATTGACTTTGTGCTTGCCGTGGGAGGAGGTTCTGTCCTCGATGGAACAAAGTTTATTGTTGCTGCGGTTCCTTTCAAAGGTAATGAATGGGATATACTTGCAAAGCACCTGCCCATTAAGGAGGCACTGCCCTTTGGAGCTGTGCTTACATTGGCCGCTACCGGTTCAGAAATGAATAGCGGCGGCGTTATTTCACGAATTGAAACCAAGGAGAAGTTGGCCTTTGGAAGTCCTTTGCTATTTCCAAAATTCTCCATTCTAGATCCAGCAACTACCTTTTCTCTTCCGGTAAACCAAGTTGCCAATGGTGTTGTAGATAGTTTTGTTCACGTTACAGAGCAGTATCTTACCTATCCCTCCAATTCACCCATCCAGGATAGGATGGCGGAAGGCATTCTTAAAACATTAATTGAGGAGGGCCCCAAGGCTCTTAGTAATCCTCAAGATTTTGACGTTAGATCAAATCTTATGTGGTCAGCCACCATGGCGCTCAATGGACTACTCAGCTGCGGAGTTCCTAGCGATTGGGCTACCCACATGATTGGACATGAACTTACTGCATTCCATGGCCTTTCACACGGAGTTACACTTGCCATTGTGCTTCCCTCGCTGTTACGAACACTGATAGAGGACAAGGAGCTTAAGTTGGTGCAGTATGCCGAACGGGTTTGGGATATTAAGACTGGAACCGACCGCGAAAAAGCGCTTGCTGCCATTGATAAAACGGAAGAGTTTTTCCAAGCAATGGGTATAAAGACTAAGCTTACCGGTTATGGCATTGGTGCCGAAAATTTCTCGAAGATTATTAAGCGATTTGAAGATCGTGGCTGGGTAGGGCTTGGCGAACGCCGCAGCGTTACTCCCAAAAAAGTTCTTGAAATCCTTAAAAACTGTCTTTAAGCATTATGCATATGGATAAAAAAAGAGCCCTTCAACGAGGGCTCTTTTTTTATAACTATTTCTTATCGAAAATTTTGGTGAACTCTCTCTTGGAGCGTTTCTTCCAATCGCCCTTGTGCCATAGATAACTTATAATCAGTGGAATTACGGTGGTTGCTTCAGCGTAAACCATCTGCTCGTAAGTGGTGTCTACCTTTCCCCACGATGAAGCTTCCTTTAAAGTGGAGGAGGAGCAGGCACCGTCGCGTACATCGGCAACGGTAATCTGAATGGCATACTTGTGCATGGGCACCTCAATGCCAAGGCACTCTGCACAAACAACGGTATCCTGAGCGAAGTTCTTGGGAACGCCACCACCAACCATAAACAGGCCGGTTACCTTTGCTTCAATCTTTATCATGGTGAGTTCGCGGAAATCCTTTACTGAGTCTATGGATACGTGAGCATCGGGTCTTTCCCACTGGTGCATAACCAAACCGAAACCTGCGCTTGAATCGCTGAAAGCAGGGCAGAAAATGGGCACATTGTGCTCGTAGCATACCTGAACGAGCGAATCCTTCTTCACGGAGTGTTGGGTGAGGTATTTGCCCATCTCCTTGATGAATTCGCGGGAGGAGTATGCACCTGGCTTCATACCATCGGCAATCATCTTAATGGTAGAGTCACAGTTTTGCAGCTCTTGCTCATTGATGTAAGTGTCGTAAATGCGGTCAACGTAGTTGTCGCGTAGCACGTTATCATTTACGAACTGGCTTCCACGGTAATGCTTAAAGCCGAGTGCTTCAAAAAAGTCCATGTCTACAATGGAGGCGCCCGTGGCAACGATGCAGTCAACCATGTTGTTCTTCACCATATCCACATACACCTGCATGCAGCCTCCTGCGCTGGTGCTTCCTGCAAGGGTAAGTATGCTGGAACACTCCTTGTCGTTGATCATCATGTCGTAGATGTCGGTGGCGTTGGCCACTTCGCGCGAAGAAAACGACATCTTACGCATGCTGTTGATAATGGGTGTGGAGTCAAACGATTTGATGTCCACGTGCTCGATGGTTTCTTTGAAGAAATCTTTCTTTTCCATTTGTTTGTGTGGGTTTTTAACCAAAGCAACTTAGCGCCTTTTTCGCAAAGGCAAGTTAATTTACGGTATTGTTTGAAAAACTCAATTAATTACTCTCTTAACAGCGGTATTATTATACTTGGCAGCTTTAAGTTGCTCAAGACTATTCCCCGCCGGGTGGTTATTTCATACTACGATGCCTTCAAAATGGGATAGTAGTAGGAGGTGAAGCAAAGCGCGACGAGTGCTGTGCCGTATTTTTTTTGTGGTATGAAGCTTTCAGTAAGAAAATGGATATCCTCCAATCGGTAATCGTCGGAAAAACCATTGAAGTAAAGTTCGTCGAGACTGGAGCGGAGCAACGACTTTAGCTCAACAAGCTCATAGTTTCCGTAATGCTCGCAAACCAATCCCCCAAATTTCTGACCTGTTTTTTTGTTATACAGCCACCCGTAAACAATGCCTGCGGAGGCTCTTTCGCCCTTGTTGGCAGTACATGTGGACATTATGGATTCGATAACAGCCCCATGCTCAATGGTGGCTGGGCGTTCAATTTTGGTGGCAATGCGGGGAAGGATGGAGGAGTAGGTCATTATATTGGCCATTTCAATGTTGGCCGCCTTAAGTGCTAGGTGGTAGGAGCCAGCATGAATGGCTATGTCGCTTTCTCCAATGCCACCTGTTTCGAAGTAGTCCTTTGGTATTCTATTTCCAACCAGAATACCCTGTGATTCTTTCTTAACCTCAGTAGTAGTAGAGAAAGAGTTTAGTGTAGTTGTTCGTTCGGTCATCGTCGCACATAAAATTGATGTTGGTTAATACTCAAGAAGATATTTTTTGCAGTGCTAATGGACTGCTCAAAAATTATTGCTGGATAAGAGGGAATCGATTTTCTATAGAGATGAAAATGCGCGAGGGGCACCAGATTAAACTTGCTCCTCAATGAATTCCCCTAGAATAATCAAATCAACCGGATGGTTAGGGATTGAAGGAGTGTAAAAAGGATGTGGTTTCGGAAAAACATCCTGGCGTAGTATTCTCTTTTTGCCGATTTCGACCGAGAGTTAAGATAAAGTTTCATTTCAATGGGTATTAAAATAAGTTTGAAATAAACCCTCTTTCTCTACACCCTCCTTCCCATGCGCTCTGCGCATGTTCGAGATTGCTTGTGTAACCGAGTGAGTTGTACTAAAATGCTTCGCTGGAAAACACCTTTAAAATTTTTGCAAGTATATGAAAAAAATCGACTATTTTCCGATGATTCATAACTTTTTATCGTTTTTTTTTGAAGGGTGCTTGTGTCAGCTGCAATAAGTTGAGTAAGAGCAGGATGTTCCGCTATTATCGAAGATTATTGTTGGGGTAAAAATGTCAAAAAAAAGAGCCAACCAACTGGCTGACTCTTTTTTTCTATTACCTGATGGATTTACTTTGTAGAATCAGGCTGAGCATAAATACACTGACCTTTATTGGGACCTTGAGGATTCATCCCCATACCTCTTCCATTTCTCATACCTCTTCCATTTCCCATTCCTTTCCCATTCCTCATTCCTTGACCCATCATTCCTCTGCCCGAAGCAATGTGCGCATTGAAGTAAACCTTTTGCTCATCGGTGAGGATGTTGCGGATTTGGTTTTGATGCGCAACACGCAGCTTCATCAAATCGGCCTTTAGTTTCGAAATTTCATCGATGGTTTTGTTAACCTCGTTCATGTCTGGCTTGTCGGCCGAGGTAAGAGTATTCAAATGGGCTTGCTTTTCTTTGATGGAATTTTGAAGTGGAGTAAACTCTTTCATGTGGGCTACTCGAAACTCCTGAATCTTGGCTTTTTGGTCATTGGTGAGCTTGGGAATCATGTTTTCCATCCCAGCGCACATGGGTGCCTTCATCTGCCTTTGATTCATTGGTTGTGCAGAAACACTTGCTGAGCTGATTAACAGTGCCGCAACGAACATTGTAGCAATGTATAACGATTTTGTTTTCATGACTTTAAAATTATTATGTGAAACATTAAATGATTTTGAATTTAGTTATTGGGCCGATTCATCATGCCGTGTCCATTTCTCCCGTGCCGCATTGGTCTGCGCTGTGAGGGGTCGTCAAACTGAAGGAGCAGCTGTTGCTGTTGGACCGAGCAGTATGGCTTCATCGTTAGAAAATGCTTTACCGTTAGGCCCTTCATTTGAGCGTAGGTGGCTCCAATTTGGGTTAACAATTGGTTAATCCGGTTGGTGTCCGGCTTATCCTGAAGCAACTCCATGTGCAGTTGCTGGTGAATGTCGCGCATGTTGTCCATGGTTGTGCGGGTTTGCACCATAAATTCTTGCCTTGTTTGCTTCATCCGCTGCATTTGATCGGGGGTGAATTTCGCATCCCTGAACTGTTGCCCCATGGTTTGCCTTGACCTAACTCCCCAATCGCCATCGAAGGGATGGAAAAAAATGGTGGCAATGGTTGCAATGTTGGTGGCTATTAGCACCAGCACAGTAATTGAGAGTAGTCTTATTTTCTTTTCTATAGTCATGGCGTGATGGTGTTACTGATCGTTGTTGGTAAAGATGTAGTCGTCCATAGGAGTAGAGTAGGAGGCCTGCTGAAGGGTGATTTCAGAGGTGGCGGTGGCGCTAAGAGTGCCAGTGCCAGAGTAGGTAGTGTTGCCAATCATAAGTCCGAGCATAATACCTGCAGCAATGGAGGCTACTGCGGTGTACCAGTGGATGGGACGAATGGTTAACGACCGCTGGCCTTCCTTTAACACCTTCTCCATTATCTTCGATTGAAGAAAGAAGGGTGGAGCAACGCTTTTTTCTCTGGCTATTTCACCAAGAAGCTGCACAACCATTGCAAACCTTGCGGAGCAGCTTTGGCAACTCTCCATGTGCGAGGCAACCTCGGCAACCGGTTGGGTGATTCCGGTATCCAGCATTTCTTGCAGCTCGTTATTGAATTCTTGGCAGTTCATTGTAGTGAATTTTATGATTAGACAACTTCATTATTAAAAACTTGCGCGTTCAGGAAATTTTTTCGATGGTGGTGATGATTTTTTTTCTGGCGCGAAATATTAAGGACTCCACCGCCGAAACCGATAGCTTCATCACCTCAGCAATTTCGGCATAGCTGAGTTCGTCGTATTTGCTTAGGGTGAAGGCCACTCGCTGGTTTTCGGGTAGTCTACCTAGCGTTGCCTGCAGAATTTCAACCTGCTGCTCCTCCTCCATGTTTTCTTGGGCATTAGGGCTATTGTCTTGCAATAGGTCGGTAGGATTCTGGTTTCCTTGAAAGAGGCCGTCCACGCTTTGCACCACCCACGACCGCTTTTTCTTTTTCAACAAGTTGAGCGATTTGTTTATGGTGATTCGGTAGAGCCATGTGGCAAAGCTGGAGTTGTTTCGAAAGCTGGCAAGCGAGCGAAATGCTTCCAAAAATACATCTTGGGTTATATCCTCAGCATCGGAATGGTTATGCAGTAATCCCATTGCAGTGTTGAATACTCGATGCTGATGTTCGGTGACCAGCTGTGCAAACTGCTCTGGTTCACCCTCGAGTACTCTTTTAATCAACAGCTCTTCCTGCATAAAATAGCTCAATTTCTAATTTAGACCACCAATTCAAAAAAAACTTGCGCGAAAGGGTTTACTAATACAAAAAAAATAATGAAACTTGTAACGTGAATTGGAACAACGCATTTTGCATTTCACCATAAATGTAACCTTTAAATACACCAAACGCTAATTGCGCTGACATGGGGATAAGGTATAAAATTTTGAGCGGCTTTGTGCTTATGGGGTTGATGTTGCTGATTTCGGGAGCCATGTCGATGTACCTGCTGACAACGCTGGGGAAATCGGTCTCAGGATTGCTGCAGAACAACTATAGAAGCATTGAGATTTCGAAGCAGATGCTCAATTCGCTGGAGATGGAAAATTCCGGTGTTCTTGATATCATGATTGGGAATGTGGACAAAGGTATGAGCCAGGTAAATGC
Source organism: Williamwhitmania sp. (assembly GCA_035530955.1). GTDB lineage: Bacteria > Bacteroidota > Bacteroidia > Bacteroidales > Williamwhitmaniaceae > Williamwhitmania. Next base: position 8,078 of record DATKTT010000288.1, read on the forward strand.
CGGGCGTGAGCAGTTTGACGCAGACATTAAGGCGGCCATAGGAAATCTCACCCTCGCTGGTGAAAAGGAGTCGGTGGATTCCATCCGGGTGTCGCATCAAAAGCTAGTGGAACTGTTTGCAAACCTTCCAGAGCGCGCAAAACGTCAGGAACTCGACCGCATGTGGTATGTAAAGGAGCTGAACCCCGCATACAACGAGGTGGCAAAAACCGTTAAGGTGCTTATGACAATTAACGAGGCTGCCCTTTTTACCAATGCATCCAACCTCGAACATGGCGCTTATCGAGCCATCATGCCCGGTGTTATTGCCATAGCGGCTGGTATTTTTCTGACCATTCTCTTCAACTACTTTTTAATCCACTACCTGGTGGCCCCCATAATAAGAATCACTCGAGGTGTAGATGATTTTGTAAGGCTTAAAATTCCATTCGATGTAAGCATCGAAACCAAAGACGAGATAAGTAAGCTCCGAGAGGCCATATTGAGCTTAATTTCTTTGGTGAAAAAGGTGCAGAAAAACTAGCAAGCAAGGATTTATATGAGGTGGCATATTGTAATACGAACAGTCGGAATGGTGCTGCTGTTTAATGCAGCATTCATGATAATAGCTTCGTTAATTTCTCTCTACAACAACGATAGCGGATTCTTTCCCCTATTGTTGAGCGCGCTGGTTACCATTGTTATTGCAGTGTTTCCGCTAGTATTTGTTCCATATACCACCGACCTGAACAACAAGGAGGGCTATGCCATTGTGGTACTTAGCTGGATTTTTTCGTGCCTAGTTGGAATACTGCCATACGTGATTTGGGGAGGTGAATTCACCTTAACCAACGCGTGGTTCGAAAGCGTTTCAGGCTATACAACCACCGGATCCACCATCCTGAACAATATTGAGGCACTTCCCCCAGGACTGCTTTTTTGGCGTGCGTCAACTCACTTTATTGGGGGTATTGGGGTAGTGCTGTTTGCCCTAGTGGTGATGCCGGCCTTTGGAAAGCTCAAAACTTCCCTATCCAAAATTGAGCTATCTCCGCTGGCTAAGGATAACTTTCGATACCGTGCCAACAAGACCATGCAGATTATCTTTATGGTTTATATGGGGCTAACCATCAGCGAAACGTTTCTTTTGAAGTGGGCAGGCATGTCGTGGCTCGATGCTGTATGCCATGCCTTTGCTACCATCGCTACCGGAGGATTTAGCACCAAAAACCTGAGTATCGCCTTTTTTAACAGCCCCACAATTGAGGTCATCATCATCATATTTATGTTCCTTTCGGGCCTTCACTTTGGGTTGATATACTCTACGGTGATGCTCCACCGGAACAACCTGTTTCACTCGTCAGTAGCCCGCTACTACTTTTTCTCCATGCTCATTGGTGTGGCAGTGGTGACCATCAACGTGCATAGCTCAGTTTACCCAACGTGGCTTGAATCGTTGCGCTATTCATCCTTTCAGGTCGTCTCGGTGGGCACAACCACCGGATTTGCCAACGCCGACAGCTCCATTTGGCCACCGTTTTCCATACTGGTGATGCTCTTTTTTATTCTGCAGTGTGCATGCTCCGGCTCTACCTCCGGTGGTATTAAGGTGGATAGGGTGGTGATTTTCTTTCAGACACTGAAACGTCAGCTGAAAAAGCTGCAGCATCCCAACGCGGTTATTCCGGTGAGGGTTAATCACATTACCCTTGACGAGGACTTGGTTGCAGGAACGGTACTATTTATAGCACTCTACATTCTCATAGTCTTTGCCTCCACCGTATTCCTATCTATCCTGGGTGTGGATATTTTGTCAGGATTTTCGGCCTCGGCTGCCTGTATGGGCAACGTGGGACCCGGTTTTGGTATGGTGGGCTCCATGACCAACTTTAGCCTTATTCCCGATGTGGGCAAGTTGGTGCTCTCGCTCGATATGCTCCTTGGCCGTATGGAAATTTACGGGTTATTACTGCTATTCCTAATTAAATCGTGGCGCTAGAGCAAGCGTATCACATCTCTATTTTCATCAGTCATTTTATTGTAAAACGCCTACGAAGTATTAATTCTGACGGGATGAACGACTTTTCCTTCCTTGTTTAAAACGTTTGTTCTCTTTATTACAAAGAAAACTCAACAAAACGTTGACTCTCACTGTTTACACTGAAGTAACCCAAAATCTAAAACAGTGTATCGACTAAACTCTTCACTATTGTCACATTCTGAAGAATTTCAGAAAAACTTTTCCGAGAATATTGCGGCAGTTGAGCTGTTCAGGAACCGGTTACGCGAGGTGGTGTTTCGAGATTCCGATAAGGCGGTAGTAAGGCATAAGGAACGCGGAAAACTGCTAGCCCGTGACAGAGTTCAGCTGCTTATTGATGAGGGAACAGCATTTCTCGAACTTTCAGCCCTTGCCGCCAATGGTCAGTATGACGATAACTTTCCCTCTGCTGGTCTCATTACAGGTATTGGCGTGATTCACGGCCGAGAAACGGTGGTGGTGGCTAACGATGCCACGGTGAAGGGCGGTACCTACATACGTGAGACTATAAAGAAGCATCTGCGTGCTCAGGAAATTGCCTTGGAGAATAATCTTCCCTGCGTTTACCTAGTAGATTCCGGCGGAGTCTTTCTTCCGGAGCAGGACCGTGTGTTTCCCGACCGCGACGACTTTGGACGGATATTCTACAATCAGGCTCGGCTTTCGGCTCAGGGAATACCTCAAATTTCGGTGGTTATGGGCTCCTGCACTGCTGGTGGCGCCTACATACCTGCCATGAGCGACGAAACTATCATTGTAAGAAATCAGGGAACCATATTTATTGGTGGTCCACCGCTGGTGAAGGCCGCCACTGGCGAAGTGGTAACTGCCGAGGAGCTTGGAGGAGGTGTGGTTCACACATCAATTTCTGGCGTTGCCGACCATCTGGCCGAGAATGATGCACATGCCATTGAGATATGTCGAAATATATTTGAAAGTTTACCATCTCCACTGCGGCAGGAGATGGACTGGCAGGAGCCGGAACCGCCTCATTTTTCAGAGGAAGAGCTTTATGGCGTTTTCCCATTCGACCTCAAACGTGGATTTGACGTTCGGGAGGTCATTGCTCGCATTGTGGATGGTAGCCGATTCCATGAATTCAAGGAGAGCTATGGGACAACCCTAGTTACCGGTTTTGCGCGCATAATGGGTTTTCAGGTTGGAATTATTGCCAATAATGGTTTTTTGAATTCGGAAAGTGCTCTAAAGGGGGCGCATTTTATTGAACTCTGCACCTGGCGCAAAACGCCCATCGTTTTTCTACAAAATATTACCGGCTTTATTGTTGGTAAGAAGCACGAGCATGGAGGCATTGCCCGCGATGGAGCTAAGATGATACACGCGGTGGCCAACGCATCTGTTCCGGTATTTACCGTGGTGATTGGTGCCTCCTATGGTGCCGGTAACTATGCTATGGCCGGAAGGGCCTTTAATCCACGGCTGCTATTTATGTGGCCAAACGCTAAGATTGCCGTGATGGGTGGCGAACAGGCCGCCAACGTTATGGTTTCGGTAAAGGAGGAGCAGCTAAAGTCGCGCGGATTAGAGCTGCCCTTGGAGGATGCTACGGCCATACGCAACGAAATTCTGCATAAATATGAGGTGGAGAGTTCGGCCTACTACAGCACGTCGAGGCTTTGGGACGATGGGGTAATTGACCCTGCCGATACGAGGAAAGTGCTGGCGTTGGGCATTGCTGCCTCATTAAACAGGCCTTTTGGTAAACCTCAATTTGGAATCTTTAGGATGTAAAAATATGGAAGCAAATGTTGAGCTACAGCACAACGGAGCGATATGCACGTTGTGGCTAAACGACCCTGATTCGAGAAATGCCTTAAGTCCGGCATTGGTTCATGAGTTTACTCAGGCGTTGGAGACGGTGCTAAACGACCATTCTGTAAGGGTATTGGTTGTTAGAGGTAGAGGCGATGGCTTCTGTTCGGGAGCCAACCTATCGTCGTTTGCTAAGACGGGGAAGCCTGAAATGGAGTTGGAGGTGCTGAAGGAGAGCCGAGCGCTTGCCAACCTTTTCTACCAGCTAAACCACCTATCTAAACCCGTTGTTACGGTAGTTCATGGCTATGCCTTTGGTGGGGCACTTGGCCTTATCGCCGCTTCGGATTACACTCTTGTTGAGGAGAAGATAGTAATGTCGTTCAGCGAGGTTAGGCTGGGGTTGGTTCCGGCGACTATTATGCCCTATGTAGCCCAACGACTTTCGGCAGGTAAGATGCGTGAGCTGATGCTAACTGGGCAGAGATTTTCCAGCGAGGAGGCGTTTACTTTGGGCCTTGTTTCGGAGGTTGCCGCCAACGAAAAAGTGGAGGAACGGTTAAATAAAGTGTTAAAAGATCTACTATCCGGAGCCCCCAACGCTCAAACTACCTGCAAAACCCTTATCGCTGAAACGCGCTGCAACCATTCGTTTGTTCAAATGGCCGATGCCACTTCGCGAATTCTTGCCGAGATGCGGCTTGGGGAGGAGGCAAGAGAGGGCATCAGCGCATTTTTGGAAAAGAGAAAAGCCACTTTTAACCGCAGCGATGAACTTTAATAAGCCTCATTAGTTTCTATTCCTATGATTTCAAAATTGCTCATTGCAAACCGGGGCGAAATTGCCCTTCGCATAATAAGAACTGCGAAGAACATGGGTATTTCTATGGTTGCTATCTATTCCGATGATGAGGGTTTTCCGCTGCATGCAGCACAGGCCGATGAGTCTTTTTCGCTCGGTGCCGGTTCGTTGAAGGAGACCTACCTTAACATAGAGAAAATTATTTCGGTGGCTACCCGCTCTGGCGTAGATACCATCCATCCCGGCTATGGATTTTTGTCGGAGAACGCCCACTTTGCAGAAGCTGTTGAGTTGGCTGGGTTCTCCTTTGTTGGTCCAACCCCCGCATCCATACGAACATTGGGGAATAAGCTCGAGGCGAAGAGCATGGCTCAGAAAGTTGGTATTCCAACACTCCCGTCTGCTTCTGGAACGCTCGAAGAGATTATCACTCTAGCCGATAAGATGGGGTATCCCGTGCTGGTTAAGCCTGCCGGAGGAGGAGGTGGAAAAGGCATGCACATTGCACTTAGTGCAAACGACATTAAGGCATTGCTCGAAAGGGCCATGCGAGAGGCCAGTTCATCCTTTGGAAACGCGGAGATTTACCTTGAGAAGTTTGTTCCGGGAGCACGCCACGTGGAGGTTCAAATTGTGGGTGACGGTAAGGGTAACATAATTCACCTCTTCGATAGGGAGTGTAGCATACAGCGTCGCTACCAGAAAATTGTGGAGGAGGCTCCTTCGCCCACCTTAAATAACGTTCAGAGAGATAAAATTACCCGTTACGCCATAGCCCTTGCTGCTGCCGTTGGTTACCGAAGTGCAGGAACCATTGAATTTATTCTTGATCAGCAGGGTAACATCTTCTTCTTGGAGATGAACACGCGCATTCAGGTGGAACATCCGGTAACGGAGATGGTTACTGGGATAGATATTGTAAAGTTGCAGCTTGAGGTGGCCATGGGACAGGGCCTTTCGGTTACACAGAAGGATATTAAAATTGAAGGACATGCCGTAGAACTTCGGTTGTATGCTGAGGATCCAGAAGATGATTTTACTCCGGCTACAGGGGTAATTTCCGGCTTTAAATTTCCGGCGTTCTCATGGTTGAGACTGGAGCACGCCATGCAAGCGGACGAAAAGGTTACCGGGTTGTTCGACCCCATGCTCTGCAAGATTATTACCCATGGCGAAAATCGAAGCCTGGCAATTACCCGTATGCAATCAGTGTTAAGAGGTAGTTACTTGCATGGTATTACAAGCAATCTGGGATTTTTGGACCACATTCTTCATTCTTCGCTCTTTATTTTAAATACCATTTCGGTAGACACTGCCGGCATTCTGGCCACCGAGTATGCTACCGAACGGTATCTGCCCGATGAGGTGGTGCTTGGTTATACTATTGCGCGACTCTATCATAATTCAAATGCGGTTCGTCTCGATGTTAACATTCAACCCGTTTGGAGAAGTTTTGGTGCTTGGGAGGCCTTAAAACGTTTGGCATTTAATCACAATGAAAGCTATCTTGAGACTTTTCCTACCTATCGAGGGGGTAAGGTTATCAGCATTGGTTTTGGTGACAAGGAGATACCGATTTCTGCCTATCTGCTCCACGATGGTTCCTCCCTGTCGATGACTTTGGATAGTAGGGTGGTTACAATGCACTACACCCTGCATTCATGGGGTGTTTCGCTCACTTACAATGGTCGCCTATTCCGAATTATGCATGCCCAACATCTCTCTGAAGGAAATCGTAAGCCCAAGGCTACGCGACCGGAAACGGGAGAACGTATGGTTATTTCTCCCTTACATGGGCGAATTATCAGCCTACCGGTGAAGGAGGGCGAGGTAGTTGAGTCTGGCTCTACTCTCATGATTATTGAGGCCATGAAGATGGAAAACCTGATTGCTTCGCCACAGCGTGCCAAGATTGGCAAGGTGCTGGTTCGCGAAATGGAGCAGGTTTCCGATGGTTCAGAACTTATTGTTTTAGAAAAACTTTAGCATATATGGAATATCAACTTACAAGCAAGCACGAGGAGATTCGTGAGAAGGTTAGGAAATTTGCTG
>DATKTT010000289.1:0-9778 GCA_035530955.1 Williamwhitmania sp.
AGTCTGCGGCGCTTTCCAACCAACTTCAACAACGAACGTTGAGTTGCATAATCCTTACGATGCACCTTTAAATGCTCGGTAAGATGATTAATTCTGGTTGTAAAAAGAGCGACTTGGCTTTCAGAGGAACCGGTATCGGTCGATGACGTACCGAAAGTCTTAAAAATGTCTTGCTTCTGTTCAGCAGTAAGATAATTCATAACTTTTCAACTATTAAATTTCCCGCTTAAAGTTGGGCAAAGGTAGCAGATTTTTTTCATTAATAACCAAATGTTCCAAAATAATTACTTCATTTTAGCCCATCAAACAGCTAAAACTCCTTAGCCATCTGCCTTTTAACAAACAGCAATCCTTCGTCAGTATCCATTGGCTTAAACCCAAAAACTTGCCTTGCTTTGGCAATCGAAAATCCGGTATTCAGCGGTCGTGCCGCCTTCTCCTCCAACTCGGCTGTGCTCACAGGAATGAGCAGGCCTTCATCGAGCCCAAAAATGGTTGCAACTCTTCGTCCAAATTCATAGTTGGTAAGCCCCTCCTCACCCGATATGTGGAAAAGTCCTTCGATGCGGTTGGTGCCGATAACCAGAATGGCCTTGGCTAGGTCTTCAACGAGCGTTGGCGTTCGGAACTGGTCGTTGGGAACGCGGTATTCCTTTTTATTCTCCAGTGCCTGCTTTACACGAAGAATAAAGTTCAACCTTGTAAGGGAAGCTAAGTAGCCATATACTGACACCGTTCTCACAATGGCATACGAGCTAGCATAGGCACTCACCACCCTCTCACTCTCCAACTTAGTGAAGCCGTAGTAGTTCACCGGATCTGGCACATCGTCCTCGGTGAGGAATGGCTTGCATCCGTTGAACACAAAATCGGTGGAAAGGTGCACCAAATGGGCATCGTAGAGGGTGGATAGCTCGGCAATGGTTGCTGCTCCCTGAACGTTAATTCGCAAGGCGAGGTCCTTATTCTGTTCACAGGCATCGGGGCTCGCAATGGCGGCGGTATTTATTACCACATCGGGTTGCACCTCATCAAACACCTTAGCCAGTGATGGCTTATCGGTAATGTCTACCTGGTAGAATGGCACCAGCAACGAGGATAACCGGTTGTTGCCCAGCGAGCACAAAAACAGATTATTGTCTGGAAAGCTGGCAATCTGGGCCAGTGCAACTTTTTGGCCAACAAAGCTGTTGCTGCCAACAATTAATATCTTCACAGGAGTGGATATTGAACCGCTGCTAAGTTAGCGGTTTTTAGTCAACATTGCCGTGCCTATCCGGCAGTAAAGGCATTTTTTGGGTTTACAGTAGGCCTTAAATAGCTGCAGCTGGGCCTGCGATTGCAAGGCATTCAAAGCCTTTACATTGAGCTGCTCCCACATTCGGGTAATCACATTATCCTCCGGCTGCAACTCCTCCAGCATATTCAAGCACCTCTCCTTAATATCATCATCCCCCAACTTACCACCATAGGCATACAATACCGGAATAGCTGCATTCAGAATAATGGAGTGCAGCATACCACTGCCCAAGCCTTTTCTCTGCTTGCGCGAGGTATGCTTAAAAGAATAATGCTCGTTCCAGTAGGGTGAAGTGGTTAAGCGAAACGCCTCCTGCAACTCTTTCAGCTGTTGAATACCCACTAACTTTCCAAGCATGGGAAAGCGCTGCTGTACCAAGGCAGCTAGTTGAGCAATCCGTATGGTGGGGAAATTTTGTGGTCGAGTTTTGGCGAATTTCCAAAGTGAAATATCCATTGGAACAAGGTTGTGCTTGTGCTGCAGGTAGCTAAACTCCTTTACCAACTGCTGCGCATACGTATCGTTGATATCGCACTGCTCCAAAAAGCCGGCCTGACCAAATAGCAGTGCCTCCAACTGAACTAAACTATTGGAATAGCGCCTCAGCAGCGAGTAGGGAACCTGCTTGGCAAGCATTTCGAACGGAAGTGCATTAATGGAGGAGCCAAAGCTCCTGGCAACGTAGCGGTAGAACACCTCCTCCCAGTCGCCCTTGAGCGATTCGGCCAACAGGTTGATTTCGCGAATTCGAACCTGCAACCGTTCGGCAGCCAAGGCATCGAGCCACGACTGGACCGACAACATGTTCACCCTATTAATAAAAGGTGTACATGGAATTTTGCTATCGGAATACTGTAACTGCCAGAAGCGCTCCTCCAAAAAGCTGTCGGGAACCACCACTAGCGTTTCTAGCTCACGGCCATCGAGCGTTATGGCTCTAAAGTTGTTCCTCACCACCACATGCAATATCACGTTGTTGTAGGCACCATCGCGGTGGTGGCCATGCCGTTCCCAATCGATGGCATCCACATGAATCTCCACATTCCCAGCCCACAGCACACCTTCGAGCTTTATCTTGGCATTAAAGAAATCGGGTCCGGCATTGTGGTTCTCCTCGCCAGGGGAAACAATCTCGAGCAGCTTACCGGAAACGGTGGTGAGCTTGGACTCAGAAAAGAGCCGAAATTTCCAGATAAATTTTACAAGATCTTCGTTAGCCATGGCACCAAGAGATTTGTAAAACAGCAAATTACAAAAAAAACAAAAAAGCAACCCCTCCTTTTGCTACTTTTTTTGTAAACTTGCACTCCGAAAATATTCGGGGTGTAGCGCAGTCCGGTTAGCGCGCCACGTTCGGGACGTGGAGGCCGTGGGTTCGAATCCCGCCACCCCGACTAGATAAAAAACGGTAAAACCCGTTTTGTAGTAAAAACGCTCTCATGGCAATGCTTTGAGAGCGTTTTTTTGTAATTTAGTGACAGGTGACAGAAAAGTGACGGGTTACGAAAAAAAATTACGTCCTTAGACTAAAATTGCACGCCTGTTGCCTATAATCAACCAATCTATATCTTACAAGTAAATAAGAAATAGAGCATACTACCTCAAGCCAGAGCCACAAAAATTGTTTGGAGGTGGTGGATTTTTTTACAAAGAAATGCTACTTTAAATGCTACTTTTGCACCACTCAGGCGGGAATAGCTCAGTTGGTAGAGCATCAGCTTCCCAAGCTGAGGGTCGCGGGTCCGAGTCCCGTTTCCCGCTCAATGAAAAGGTCGTTCTAATGAACGGCCTTTGTTTTTTTGGTAAAAAGAATGGAAGTAAGATGAGGTTGCCGAGGGTGAATTTGTAAAAGTTGGACGTTTCAACAAAACTTCTCGGATCTTTATCCCTCAAATCCTACCGGTGGCAAATACAAAGGATTGCAATGCGTTGCACCCTTTGTTGCTACATTTCGCTCCTTCAGAACGAGCAAATTTCTTCTGACAATAATCTAAATAAATCAAATGATGTGAGTGCCCAATTAGGGTGAACGTCACGCAGTTTAACAGCACATGGCGGTGAGTTGCTGAGCCCACAAGGGACGAAATGTATTGCACGCAGCACTTATGCCGTTCAATCAAAATGATCGAATTCCATCGAGTAGTTCGATAAGATTCAATCTATCTCTACTGCAATCGTTTGCAATTAACCATTTTTTCAAACTACACCACACAACCCATGAAATTGGCGAAATATTGCACATAATTCTACGATTGCAAATGAAAAGGTCAATAATTATATGGGGTTTAGTGCAGATTATTTTGTGAAAGCATTAATCACCATACCCCCAATAGCAGCTATGGTATGATTGCTAATTGGTCCAAAAGTTGCTGTGCTAAATTAACTTTTCTTAACCTCAGATGTTCTCTTTACACTTACTTCATTAAACTATTAGTGAACGCTTTATAAATCTTTGTTGAGGATATGATGTAGCACATCGTTAAATTATTTTAACCCTGAGAAAGCAAATAGCCGCAAACGTTTGTGGGGAACGGCCATTTTCAGCCATAACTTGTGTTCGATTTCGACACTAACTACCTAAACACCATGAAAAGATTCTATGTGATATGCCTGATTGTTTTTTTCCCTTCATGGCTTTTAGCTCAACAGCTGATTACCGGCAAGGTGGTCGACGAGCAGGGGAATACGCTACCTGGCACCAATGTGTTTATTAAAAACACAACTAGGGGAACCATCACCGATCTCGATGGCCTTTTCTCCCTCGCGGCGCAAAAAACCGACACCCTAGTATTCTCAATGGTTGGATTGGAGCGATACGAGGCTGTCGTGGGAAATCAAACAACCATTAACGTGGTGCTCAAAGCATCCTCGAAGCAAATCAACGAGGTGGTGGTTATTGGTTATGGTACATCCAAACTCAAAGACCTAACGGCCCCAATTGTAAGCATCAAATCGGAAGAAATTTCAAGACAAGCAACCGCAAACCCAGCGCAGGCCCTTCAGGGTAAGATAGCTGGCGTTACGGTTACCAATAACGGTGAACCGGGCAGTGCTCCACAAATCCGAATAAGGGGCGTGGGAACAGCCTTGGCTAGCGGGTCGGGTCCCCTCTACATTGTAGATGGAGTGGTTGTAAGCGACATCAGCTTCCTTAACAACTCCGACATCGACAACATATCGATATTAAAGGATGCATCAGCTGGCGCGATATACGGCGTTCAGGCCGCCAACGGCGTGGTGCTTATTACCACTAAAAAAGGAAAAAAAGGAGAACCCCAATTTAATTTCTCGGCCTACGCAGGGGTACAGCACGCTACCAATTTGGTAAAAATGGCCAATACAAGCCAATATATTGAGCTCCTAAACCAACGCACTGGACTAACCGGAGCAGGTAACCTTTACGATGCTGCTAACTTCCCTGTAAGCACGCAGTGGTACCAAGAACTCCTTCGCAATCCATTTATCTCAAGCGTGGACCTTAATGTAAATGGGGGTACCGATAAAACTCTCTATGCATTTGGACTCAGCCATTTCTACCAGGATGGTCTTATAAACACGGGAAACAAGAATAACCATTACGATCGTATAAATTTCCGAGCCAAGAATGACTATACCTTTACAAAACACTTCACGGGTGGCTTTGGGCTTATCTTTTCTCGCAGCATGGATGTTCCAACTAACAATTATGCTCTTTACCAAGCTTATGTAACACCACCGGCCTACAAGCCAAAAGATGCAACTGGAGCCTGGTCCGATCCAACAGCCTTAGGCTTTTCAGGTCCATTTGCAAATCCTGCAGCTACGGTTTACTACAACGATAATCGCACCGAAAGCTATAGCATTCTCCCCAATGCATACTTGGACATTAAATTTCTCAATAACCATCTCGACTTTAGAACCGTTTTCAGCGGCGACATAGGATTTGGGCTCGAGCGAACCTATACACCCGTATTCTACGTTTCGGGGCTCCAGAATAACAATACAAGCAACCTCAACAAGGTTTTCAACTTCAGAAGAAACTTAATTTGGGACAACACCTTGAACTACAGCCAAACCTTTGGCAAGAGCGACCTCAAGGTAATGGTGGGAAGTTCCGTTCAAGATTTTTTTGACACCAACCTCAGTGGAACTCGCTACAACGTTCCTTACCTTTCCAATGCAACCCTTTACTTATCATTGGGCGACAATGATGGCACGCAACAGGCAACCGATGCGGGTAACCTAAGCAGGGTTATTTCAGGATTTACTCGGGTAAGCTACAGCTACGACTCAAAATATCTTTTAACCGGGACCTTCAGGGCCGACGGCTCATCCAAGTATGCCAATAACCAATGGGGCTACTTTCCATCTCTTGGGTTGGGTTGGGTATTATCCGAAGAAAACTTCCTGAAAAATAATAAGTATATCAACTTCCTTAAGCTTAGAGGCAGCTGGGGTAAACTTGGAAATAGCAACGTTCCTGCCAACTCCAGCATTACCTATGGTGGACCCGTTGACGGCGGAATTTTTGGTGGCAACAACTACATCCCTGGGTTGACTTTCTCCACGGTAATTAAGAAACCGCTTAAGTGGGAGGTAATTGAGGAATACGACGGAGGAGTTGAGGCGTATGCCTTTAAGAATAAGCTCAATTTTGAACTCGATTACTACAGTCGTATCACCCATGATGCTGTTTTCAACGCACCAGTGGTTGGAATTTCAGGTACCGATAACCTTCTAGGGAATAATGGAAAGATTAAGAACAACGGTATTGAAATGGTTATTGGCTGGTCGAGCCAAACAAAGAGTGGCAAAATAAAATACAACGTTAGCACCAACTTTACCCTCATCCACAACGAAGTGCTCGCCATTAATAACGAATCGGGTGCGCTATACGGACCACAGGTAAACGGTGCCTTTATAACCCGGACTATTGTTGGTAAGCCCATTGGTTCCTTTTACGGATATAATGCCATTGGTGTATTTCAGTCAAATTCTGAAATCGACAACTATAAGAGTGCCAATGGTACCGTGCTACAACCCGACGCCATTCCCGGTGACCTTAAGTTTGCAAATACTAACGGCGACAATCAAATTAATAATGACGATAGAACCTACCTGGGAAGCCCCATTCCCAAATTCACCTACGGCCTAACGGGTGGTCTCTCCTATGGAAATTGGGATTTGTCCATGGCCATTCAAGGAGTTTACGGTAACAAAATTTTCAACCTAAAGCGCATTGATAGAAACGCCTTCCCTGACGGAAACTACGATTACAACTTTTATCAGCACCACTGGAATGGCCCGGGATCGACAAATGATTATCCCTCAGCCGCCCTTACACGAAAGAACATTCAGCCTAACTCTTTCTTCGTTGAGTCGGGTAGCTACATCCGCCTAAGGAATGTGCAGGTGGGGTATACCATCCCAGAGAATACTATTAAAAAAGTTGGTTTTAAGAGTTTTAGAGTTTATGTAAATGCTCAAAACCCGCTTACCATCTTTGGCTATAACGGATTTACGCCTGAAATTGGTGGCGATCCTATATCCACCGGTATCGACGAGTCAACATATCCTCTTTCTGCCATCTACACCTTTGGAATTAACGCAACATTTTAATCCTAGACGCCATGAAATTCAGCAAGATACAATTTAAGAGTAAAACATACTTACTGGCTTTAGGAGCCATTACGGCTGCAACCATTCTTTCGTGCACTAACTATCTCGATGTTCCAATAGAAGGGCAACTGCCATCGGATTACACCAAGCAACTTACTGCCGACGAGGCATTCCAGTACGTTAGTGCAGCATACGGTGGACTCCGGGATTTTGGTGTTAGCGCATTTCCTTACATCGGTATGTTCGAAATTACCTCCGACGATGCCGACAAAGGAAGTACAGCTGATGACTCACCATCGATGATTGCCTTAAATAACTTTACCTACGACGCAAACACTGACCTCATAGCTAGCTTTTGGAGTGACCACTATAGCGTAATTAGCAGCTGCAACTACGCCATTAGCGCGCTTAACCAGCTGGAATTTAAGGATACCTCTGCAAGAAATCAACTGATTGCCGAAGCAAAATTCATCAGAGCATTCATGTTTCTTCGACTTAATGTTGCCTTTGGAGGAGTGCCTATGGTGGACACGCTAAAAACAGTTGATGATTTTGCTAAGGTGCCTAGATCGACCAAAGCAGAAGTATATGCAGCCATTGAGAAGGATCTGAAGGAAGCTATCCCCTATCTTCCAGACTCCTATACCGCCGACCAAATTGGTAGGGCAACCAGCTGGGCAGCAAAGGCATTGTTGGCTAGAACCTGTATGTTTGAAGAAAAATGGGCCGATGTAAAAACCCTTACGGATGAAATAATTGCCGGCGGTCCATACTCGCTCTACCCTAACTTTTACAAAATGTTTCGCGTGGAGGGAGAAAATGGTATTGGGTCGATTTTCGAACTGCAAAACTCATCAATGGATCAAGGCAGATACCGCTGCGACTACGGATTTGAACAGGGACCTCGCAACAACTTTGCCCACTTACAAGGATGGGGATTCTGCGTTCCATCCCAAAAGTTAGTCAACTTTTTTAATGGGAGAAATGATGTCATACGTGAAGGTGCAACTGTTCTTCCAAGAGGCTTCAAAACTCCAGAAGGAGACTCCATTAACGCAACATGTCCAAACCCTTACTACAACTACAAAGTTTATACTCAATTAAAATACAACGACATTGACTACGCCGTCGACTACAATATTCGATTGATTCGATACGCCGAAGTCTTACTAATGAATGCAGAGGCAGCACTCCATGTGGGTGGCGATGCTGCTACACCGTTTAACCTTGTTCGGCAACGGGCAGGATTGCCAGCAATTGATCCTCCAACCCTTCAAGATGTTTGGGATGAGCGTAGGGCTGAGTTTGCCCTTGAGGAGTTCCGCTTCGAGGACCTTGTAAGAACAGGGCAGGCTCCAACGGTGCTTGGACCGCTAGGTTTTGTTGCCGGAAAAAATGAAGTGTTCCCAATACCCCAGTCTCAGATTGACCTTAGCAACGGCGTACTTATTCAAAATCCCGGATACTAATGCTGAAGATTGCCACATACTGTTCGCTTTTACTCCTGCTGGTTGGAAGTTCCTGCAGCAAGTCTGCTGTGGACATAACACCACCAGACGACACTACAGCAATCAACACCTGTCCTCCGTTGGAGAACTATGCCGAGGAGATAAGCGACAGTGCATTGCTCGATAAGGTTCAACAGCAAACCGTAAAGTATTTCTGGGATTTTGCCGAACCAAACTCCGGTATGGCCAGAGAACGAAACTCGTCGGGAAATATAGTAACAACCGGCGGGACTGGATTTGGAATCATGGCTATTATTGCGGGCGTACATCGGGGCTTTATCGATAGGGATGCTGCTGTTGATCGCATGCTTAAACTATTCAACTTCTTGAGCAAAGCCGACAGATACCATGGAGCTTGGTCACACTGGATGGATGGTACAACCGGTAAAACCATTCCGTTTGGCACAGAGGATGACGGCGGGGACCTGATTGAAACAGCCTTTATGGTACAAGGGATCATTGCTGCTCGCGAATTTTACGATGCTTCAACGGTTAAGGAGGATAGCCTCAGAGCGCTAGCTGATACTCTTTGGTACGGCGTTGATTGGAACTGGTATACAAATGGGCAAAATGTGCTGATTTGGCATTGGTCACCCAACTACAACTTCGACATCAACATGCACATTTCTGGCTGGAATGAGGGGCTCATTGCATACGTGCTGGCGGCTTCCTCGCCCACACATCCGATCTCCAAAGAGGTGTATGACAATGGCTGGGCAAATAATGGTGGCATTAAGAATGGTCGTCTTTTTTTCGGGCATATACTACCCTTGGGGGAAGATTATGGTGGCCCGCTTTTCTTTGCGCACTACTCATTTCTTGGCTTAGATCCACGAGGACTCTCTGACCAATATGCTAGCTACTGGGATCAGAATGTGGCTCAAAGCCAAATAAATCATGATTATGCAGTGTTCAATCCCTACAAGTATTGCTACTACAGCGACTCCTGCTGGGGACTTACCGCTAGCGATGATCCTGTGGTTGGCTATCAAGCTCACGCTCCTTACCGTATTGGTGGGGGCGAAAACGGAACCATCACTCCCACTGCAGCCCTTTCATCGTTTCCTTACACTCCGGTAGAGAGCATGAAGGCACTACGTTTCTTCTACCACCGGCTACATTCTAAGGTTTGGGGCAACTATGGATTTAATGACGCTTTTAACATTGGCAAATCTTGGTATGCAACATCCACACTTGCCATCGACCAGGGCCCTATAGTTGTAATGATTGAAAACTATCGGTCTGGTTTACTTTGGAACACCTTTATGAAAAATCAAGACGTTCAAAATGGGCTTACAAAATTAGGTTTTACTTATAATAAATAATCGTTCACTAACCAAACAAATCAATAGCTATGAAGTACACTAAAATT
>DATKTT010000290.1:0-3682 GCA_035530955.1 Williamwhitmania sp.
GGCTTCAAGCTCCTTCATTTTTTCTGGATTGGAGCAGCTGCTAAAGGCAATTGCGCCAAGGCCAACCACAACTAAGTTTAACCAGATTTTTTTCATAATTTATCTTTTTGATTGGTTTGTGCGTTAAAACTTTACAACACTATGCTAGACAACAAATGTAAAAAAAAAAACTATAAGATAACCCTATTTATCCCCAGAGGATAAGTTTTATCTAGAATATAATGTCGTAATAGGTCAAAATGTTCATTATTTCCCACAAAATCAATGTTACTTGTTTCAATTACAAGAAACCTGTACTCTGGATGTTGTTTAAAAAAACTAAAATATCCATCTTGAATTTTCTCCAAATACTCTCCTTTAATTGTTTTTTCAAAATCGCGTCCCCGCCTTCCAATATTTTTAAGGAGCTTATCGACAGGCAAATGCAAATATACGTATAGATCAGGTTTGGGAAGAGTTTTATATATAATTTCAAATATTTGTGAGAACAGCATAAACTCGTCCTCTGCCAGGTTAGCCTTGGCGAAAATTACACACTTCAAAAAAAAATAGTCGGAGATTGTCATAGAGTGAAATAGATCCTGATGACGTAACTCTTTATTTAGTTGACTATATCGCTCGGCTAAGAAAGAAAGTTCCAATGGGAATGAGTAGCGCTCCGGATCGTTATAGAATTTAGGAAGGAAAGGGTTATCAGCAAACTGCTCCACAAATAGTCTTGCACCGGTTTTCAGTGCTAGCATGTTTGCCAGTGTTGTCTTACCTGCTCCTATATTGCCCTCAATAACAAGGTAGTTCAAATTGCTCATGATAAAAAAAGGGGTTGGAAATACCAACCCCTAAAGTAGTGAAAATGCTTTCAAAAATGCTACTCTTTGGGCACAACATCCATGTTGTAAAAAATGAAAGAGTAGATATCTGCTATTTCGTCAATGGCAATTGAGGTTGGTTTTCCCATGCCATGGCCAGCCCGTGTTTGAATCCTAATTAGCATGGGGTTGCGTTTCCGGGCCTGCTTCTCCTGCAGGGTAGCAATATATTTAAAGGAATGGGCTGGAACTACACGATCGTCGTGGTCAGCAGTAATAACCAATGTGGCAGGATAGGTAACATTGCTCCGAATGTTGTGCAACGGAGAATAACGATAGAGGTTTTCGAACTGCAGCGAATCATCGCTTGAGCCATAATCGCTTACCCATGACCAACCAATGGTAAACTTCTGAAAACGGAGCATATCCATTACCCCTACCTCAGGTATGGCAACCTGAAAGAGATCGGGGCGCTGGTTAACAACTGCACCGATTAGCAATCCCCCATTGCTACCACCTTCAATGGCAAGCTTCTTTGGGTTAGTATATTTTTTATCGACAAGGTATTCAGCCGCAGCAATAAAATCGTCGAAAACATTTTGCTTGTTGAGCTTGGTTCCAGCCTTATGCCAGTTCTCCCCATACTCTCCACCACCACGGATATTGGCAACAGCGTACACACCACCATTCTCAAGCCAAAGAAGTCGGCTAGCAGAGAAGTAGGGCATAAGGCTGATGTTGAAACCACCGTAGCCGTATAGCAAAGTTGGGTTCGTTCCATCGAGCACGATATTCTTCTTGTGCACAATAAACATTGGCACCTTGGTACCATCCTTGCTGATAAAAAACACCTGTTCCACATCGTATTGGGACAAATCGGCATCAACCTTTGGCTTGAAAAACTCGGTACTCCTGCCGGTCTCAAGATTGTACTTAAAAATGGTTGAAGGATAAGCAAAAGAGGTGAAGGAGTAAAAACCTACCGTATCATTTCTTTCAGCCGATAGAGCAGAAGCGGTACCCAGCGTTGGCAACTTTATGGTGCTTAACAGATCACCTTTCGTGTTGTATATCTCCAAGTCGCTGTGGGCGTCCTGGATGTAATTGCAAATTATTTTATTATCGGAGAGGGAGGCATTCTGAAGCACATCACTCTTTTCAGGAATAATTTCACGCCAATTCCCAACGTCTACGGCATTTACATTAATGCTTACCAATCGGTACTTGGGTGCCTTGTAGTTCGTCAGCACATACAGGTTGTCGTCAATGTGGTCGATTACCTTGTAGTCGAATTCAAAACCAATAGTGAGCTGAACAAAATCCTCGTTTCGCTGAAGGTTTTTGATAAGTATGTTGTTTCCGCTGGTAGATTCGGTAACGTACAGTATAAGGTATTTATCGTCGTCGCTAACCTGGGTAGTAAAGTTTCGCAGTGGATGGTCGCTGTCGTGATAAATAACTTTATCGGCAACTTGCTTAGTACCAACCTCATGATAGTATACCTTCTGATTTTCGTTGATGTTGGTAAGCTCATTTCCTGACTGAGGAGCATCGTATCCGCTATAGAAGAATCCATTACGATACCAGGAGATGGAGGAAAACTTTACCCACTTAATAGTGTCATTTAGCACCACCCCAGTAGCAATATTTTTAATATAAATGGTTTGCCAATCGGAACCTCCATCGGAAGTGGCATAAGCCAAATACTTTCCGTCTTTTGAAACTTCGTAATCCGACACGGCAACTGTGCCATCGTTGGAGAGCTTATTTGGATCGAGAAGAACCACCGGAGTGCCAGTAACACCTTTCTGCATATAGAGAATGCCCTGATTTTCTAATCCACTGTTCTTCTGGTAAAATATGGTATTTCCTCTTTTTGTAGGAACATCCATCTTTGCATAGTTCCAAATCTTTGTGAGTCGCTGCTTTAGCTTTTCCCTGAATGGAATTTTGCTTAAATAATCGTTGGTTACAGCATTCTCCGCCTTAACCCACTCCTCAACGTCAGGTGAGCGATCATTCTCAAGCCAGCGGTAAGGATCGGCAACTTTAACACCAAAGTAGGTGTCCACTTGATCTACTTTCTTGGTTTTGGGATACTTCACATGGTTGAAGTTACAGGAAGTTAGAACCAGCACTAGTGCCGCCATTATTAGCGAGACTCTTTTCATATGCAGACGGTTTGTTTTTAGCTTACACAAAAATACAAATATGTTTCATTTATTCACTAGTCTATATTTTAAAAATGAAACCATAAAAAAAAGAGGAGACATTAGCCTCCTCTTGCAACTCCTATCTATAGGTTACCTATTCTCGCGATTTTCAGGTTTGTGTCCTGAATCATTTCCACCGGTATCTTGCGGCTTAGGGAGAAGAGCCTTTCTGGAAAGTCTCATCTTGCCAGTTTTCTTATCTACCTCAATAAGCTTAACCTCAACTTCCTGACCTTCCTTAAGCACGTCCTCAACGGCGTTAACTTTTTTCCAGTCAATTTCGGAAATGTGCAGTAAACCATCTTTACCAGGCATGATTTCAATGAAGGCACCAAACGCCAAGATCGATTTTACCTTGCCCTTATATATCTCCCCAACTTCGGGAACAGCAACAATGCCCTTAATCCATCGCATTGCACTTGTAATAGCCTCCTTGTTTATGCCAAACACATCCACAATACCTCTTCCATCAACTTCCTCAATGGTAATGGTGGTGCTGGTTTCTTTCTGGATTTCCTGAATTACCTTTCCTCCAGGGCCAATCAGCGGTCCAATCATCTCCTTAGGAATGGAAATTTGCTCAATTCTTGGAACATGTGGCTTGTAATCCTCCCGTGGCTTGTCCATGGTTTCTAGAATTTTTCCCAGAATGTGCATGCG
>DATKTT010000291.1:0-4179 GCA_035530955.1 Williamwhitmania sp.
CATAGTAATCAACACCTCGCTCGACATGCTGCGAAAAAGGAATAGGGGACCGCTTCTTTCCGAAGAAGTGCTATCCTTTCAAGCAGCCGATGATCCTCGTGAAGAGGTGGAAAGAGAAGCCGAAATAGCGCTTAACTACGATAAGGTGATTAAGGCCATTAGTAGCCTCCCTGAGGGTTATAAGTTGGTAGTCAACCTTTACTTAGTTGAAGGCCTCGACCATAAAGAAGTTGGAGAAATATTGGGAATTTCAGAATCCACTTCACGGTCGCAGCTTGCGAGAGCAAAAAAACGGCTTCTGGAAATTTTACAAAAGGGACATTAAACATTTGGGACATGGACAGCATTGATAATTTTTTTAACCAAAATCGTCACTTACAAGACGATGCCGACCCTCCGGAAGGCCATGAAAAACGTTTTCATGAAAAGATTGGACTTATGCTCGCGCCAAGGAGAAGATACTTGAATATCTGGGTTAATGCTGCAGCTTCAGTTGCTATCCTAATTTCACTTGGCCTTTGGATGGCATCAGTTGCTCAATACCCAACAGTAAAGCAATTATTGTCGCAAACAAACCCTGAGTTGCAGGAGATGAATACCTATTATCAAGGTGAGGTATTCTCGAAGATTCAGGTTTTTGAAGCAAATCAAAAGGTGGATCCAGGTATCGGAAAAGAGGTACACAGTGAGATAAAAGAGATAGAACAGAGCAGACAGTCACTGTTGGAAAATTATCTTTCCAACCCTGGTAATGAGAGAATTTTAAATGAGATTGTTAATAGCTATCGTCTACAAATTGAAGTGCTCAATCAGGCCATCAACCTGCTGCACCAAACAAAGGACGATAATAAAAATTTGAGCCATGAAAGCAAGGTTTCGTAAAAGTGCTGGTTTCGTTGCAATACTACTATTCGCCAGCTTTTTAACCACCACGCTGGTTGGTAAACCGAGCGACAAATTCACGAAGTCGGTGAGCAAAACCTTTCCGGCAACGGAAAACACCTACCTACGGGTTGACAACAAGTTTGGATCGGTAACGGTTACCAACTGGGATAAGCCCGAAATTGCCATTGATGTGAGCATCGAAGTTCAAACCGGCTCCAAGCAGGATGCGGAGTCAACGCTCAACGGCATTACCATAAGGCTGAACCAGATTGAGGATACCGTGATTGCAACAACCATTTTTGATGAAAAGTCCGAAAAGATCAAGGGGTTTTTCAACATGGGACAAAACGTAAAGGAGTTTAGCGTAAACTACTCCATCAAATTGCCTAAGTACACCAACGTAATTGTTTCGCAACGGTTTGGTGACGTGAACATTGACGAACTTTCCGGTTATGCATCGCTGAGCGTAAAGTATGGAAACCTACGGATTGGAACACTTTCTCGCGGCAATACTCAACCGCTCAATAGCATCGAATTGGCCTATTCCGAGGGGAATGTGGAAAATATAAACTGGGGAACCTTTGAGCTAAAGTTCTCGAAGTTAAATATCACCAACTCCAGAGCCATGGTAATTATGAGCAAATATTCCACTATCGATATCGAAAAGGCATCGAGCATTGTAACCAAGAATAAGTTCGATAACCTTAAAGTTGAAGAGGTGAAAAATCTGGTTGGAGATGGCGGCTATACCGACTATAGAATTTCCACACTAACCGGAAAACTCTCACTGGTGGGCAAATTTGGAGGACTTAGGGTTGACGAGGTTACCAACTCCTTTGAGCTCATCGATGTTAACTTGGAGCATGCCGGGGTTAGGTTGGGGATGCCTTCAACTTCCTACAAAATAAATGCCGATGCAAGCTTTGGCAACATTAACCTGCCCGATAATGCCAACGTCAATAGAATAAGTAAAAACACAAGCACCCATGTAGATGGTGTGGTGGGAAGTGATGCAAACGCCAAAGCAACGGTTAAGATTCAAACCAAGTTTGGCGACATTAACCTTGATGACTAATGTTCAACTGAAATAGAAAAACAAAGAGGGCATCGCATTGATGCCCTCTTTGTATTATTCTGTAATCGAGCCTTTTCCTACAGACCATCAAAATCCTTATGCAGAACCTGAAAGGCTGCTTCCCCATAAGTCTTCACCGAATCGGGAGCATTAGCGCCAACCACAAATTTCTTAGATAGGTTATCATAGGAAACAGCACTCCCATCCATGGCAAAGCCAAAACCGTCGTTGTAGGTGAAGTAGGCCCAACCCGGCTGCGCTGGACAAAGCAAATTTTTGCTGAATTTGAACTGGCTATGTGGAATGCCCAATTGGCTCAGTAAAGTGGCAGCAATATCAATTTGTCCACCGGTTTTATCCACCACCCGGCTGGTTGTAAGCGCCCCACCAAGCCAAATCATTGGTATTCTGAACTTCTTAGGATCGTAAGCAGCAAGGTCAGCCGGGAGCCGATGCCCATGATCGGCAACAATAATAAATACCGTATTGCTCCACCATGGCTTCTTTTTTGCCTCCTCAAAAAATTTACCCAACTCCATATCGGTATAGTAAACCGAGTTCTCAAACTTCGATGCCTCATCATCACCAGCTATTACCGTCTTCATTGGAACTTCGTAAGGCTCATGACTGCTTAGCGTAAAGCCCGAGTAGAAGAACGATCCCTTAGCCGTGTCCATCATCTCCATCAGCTTGGGGAAAAAGTAGCCATCGGGAACACCCCACTTGGATTCCCGCAATGAATCGGGAAAGTCATCCTCCGTTACCAGCCGCTGGTACCCCTCCGTTAGCAGGTAGGAGTGCATGCTGGCAAAGTTGATATCGCCACCATAAAGGTAGCCAGTATGATAGCCAAGCCCATCGAATACCTTAGCCAACGAAGGTAAGCGCTGTATTTTACTTGGAAACTTAATGACGGATGTAGTGGGTTGATCGGGGTATCCGCTCACAATGGAAACAAGACCCTTCTCGCTACGCCAACCCGAGCTGTATATGTGGGAGAAAAGTATTCCCTCGCTTGCCAATCGGTTCAAGTTGGGTGTAATTCCAGGAACGCCACCAAGCGGTTCTATCAGGTTGGCGGTAAAGCTCTCCATGATAAGTATCACAACGTTCGGACGCTGGCTTCTAATCACTGTATCGGTTGTATCTGATGCAGTATATAGATGACTGAATAATTTGTCGGCGTTAGCCTGTGGAAAAAAGTCAGGATAGGTTCGGATGGTTGTTGATTTGGAAAGAGTGTAAAAAACATTCCAAACCACGTTTACTGCACTCTTGTTGGCAAAGTCGTTGGTGCTAAAGTAAACCGTGCCAGGGTTCATGGGTGCTATCCCTACCCCACCACGAATTGGAAGAATCATTGAGCCCATAAGTAGTATGAACCAGAAGCTTGTCCAGATACCACCAGCGGGTGCATGGACGAGCGTTTTACTAACGTAGCGAAAATAGCCCCAAACAAATGCTCCCAAAAATAGAAGCATTGCTAATACCCATAGAATCTGCTGCCATCCAACCACCGAAGCCATAGCCTCCTTTGGCGTTTTTAGGTAGAGAAATATGGTGTTATCCATACGAAAACCCCAGTTGCGGAATAGCTCAAGGTCCGGGATTACTATGATGGCCGTCAATGTCAATAGTATAACGGTTAGAACGGCCATAGCTACAGCAGCAACCTTGCCCTTAAAATAGGCAGTAGCTGCAATCACAAGGCACGATACCGCCAAAATGTAGCCAAGCAGCGACAGGTCCATGTGAAGGCCGTGGAAGAAGATGCCTAGCAGCAGCGAAAATGAGGCATGCGAAAACTGCCCGCTGTTATACACCACAAATAGTAATCGGGCAACCATCATTAGAACTAACCACAGAATGGAATACCTAACTAAGAATGCACCTCGGCTATAAAATGCCCCAGAAAACTTTTTCATCGCGCTGTATATTGTATCATTATTATACTTCAAACGCCCTTAGAACCCAAAACAAAACTACGAATTAACAAAAAAATGGCAGAATTAACGTAGCATTTAAGAAAGATTAACCCAAACCATTACGAATACCGAAATGGTGAATTAAAAAGAAATGGAAAAAAGATGGGGAAACCCTTTCTGTGGAAACAATTTTTTCTACATTTGCAGCCTCAAAAAGGAGAGTTGGCCGAGTGGTCGAAGGCGCACGCCTGGAAAGTGTGTAATCCTCAAAAGGGGTTCTAGGGTTCGAATCCC
>DATKTT010000292.1:0-29531 GCA_035530955.1 Williamwhitmania sp.
GAAATGGTAACCAGAATAAGGGTTGACAAAGCAAGTTAAGCTTTGACGGTTTTAAAATTTTTATATCTTTAAGAAAATTTTTTAGGCTATGGCTGAAAAAGAGAAGACAAGGTACTCGGATGAGGAGCTTGCAGAATTCAAAGAACTTATTCTGCAAAAACTTGAAAAGGCCCGCAGGGATTACGAGACGCTTAAAGCTTCCATTACAAATAGTGAGAGCAACGATACTCAAGATACCTCACCAACCTTCAAGATTCTTGAAGAAGGGGCTTCAACGCTTTCAAAGGAAGAATCGGGAAAGTTAGCTCAGCGGCAGCTGAAGTTTATTTCGCACCTAGAGGCGGCACTCATTCGCATTCAGAACAAAACTTACGGCATATGCCGTGAAACTGGAAAGTTAATTTCCAAGGATCGTTTGAAGGCGGTTCCACATGCCACCTTAAGCATCGAAGCAAAGAATAGCCAACAGTAGCAATCGTCTCTGTTGTGAAAAAAGCCGTCAGAAAATTTCTGTCGGCTTTTCTGTGCTTCATTGGGAATTTGCCAACTTATTGACCTTACAAGCCATCGTTGGGTTCTATATTTTACTAGTTTTGCATCTGCCATGGCGAATGCTCAAACCATTCACTAGGCCAATTATACATTCGATTCGGAGGCTATGAGTATTAAATTTTTCAAAGTAAAGCAACCCAGCGTAATGCAACTTGCAGCCCTAGTGGTTGTGGCAGTGCTGCTCCTCGACCAGTCTGTTAAATTCTGGGTGAAAACCAACATGATGGTTGGCGAATCAATCCGCGTTTTTGGCAACTGGTTTTACATCTATTTTGTGGAAAACAGAGGAATGGCCTTTGGTATGGAATTCGGCGGAGATTGGGGAAAGCTTGCCTTGAGCCTATTTCGTATTGCGGCAGTGATCGGTATTGCCTGGTATCTCAATGCGCTTTCAAAAAGCAACGCTTCAAAAGGATTAATTATCGGGCTGGCACTTGTTATGGCCGGAGCTCTAGGAAATATTATTGACTCTGTTTTATACGGGTTGATATTTAACGATCCACTTGGTGGAGTAGCCCAACTCCTTCCCTCTGGCGGCGGATATGCCGCATTCCTGCACGGTAAAGTGGTGGATATGCTTTATTTTCCATTAATGGAGGGCTACTACCCTTCGTGGATCCCCTATTTTGGTGGACAGGATTTTATCTTCTTTAGACCAATTTTCAACGTTGCCGATGCCTCCATCAGCGTTGGCGTTATCTACCTCATGCTTTTCCACCGGAAAGAGCTCTTTAAGGACGAGTCAAAAAAAGAAATTATTACCACCGATATATAGATAAGACAAACCGGAGCATCCCTCCGGTTTTTTTACTTTTCAATTCTCATCCATCTTCTTGCTACAGGAGAAACAAGGTATTGACTGGTATCTGGCAGTTGGTGGATTTTTCTAACCACATCCATTCCTGAAACAACACGACCAAAGGCAGCAAAGCCTTGTCCATCTGGGTTTCGGCGCCCACCATAATCCAGCTCCGGCTGGTTACCTAGGCAAATAAAAAACTCTGTAGAGGCCGTTCCCGGCTCAAGACGAGCCATGGAGATGGTTCCGTCGACATGGAAAAGGCCAGTTTGAGAAGTGGGCTCGTGCGCAATTTCCGAATACTTTACAATCAGCGAATCGTAGAAGAGGCCACCTTGGATAACCTCTATTTTGTGCTGGGCGGCTGGCTGGTTATTCAATCGAACAGTGCGATAGAAGTAGCTGTTTTTATAGGCACCCCGCTCCACCAACAGCAGGAAATTTTTACCAGTGATTTTTGCCCTTAACGTATCAACGGCAACCACAATGTTACCTAGCGATGTTGCAATAATCACCTTGGGTTGCGAAGGAACCCTGCATCCGCCTAGGATGAGAAAAAGCGCCACTGGCCAAAAACCAATAAGCGCTTTTCTATGTTTTATGGTTAATCCCAAAAATGTAAGATTAGTCCTCAGCCTTCCTTAGGTAATCGTCGAACATTCGACCCAACCGCCTCAACTCTTTCTGTGGACCAGCTATTATCAGCGGGTTGTCGGAATGATCGATGGTAACGGTATCTTCGTAAAGCAACAGTAACTTTTTCATTCCACTTTTATAGCGGTAGCTAAGTAGGTTGCCTTCATCCGATACCTTCACAAATCCCATGGCTTCCATGATCTTCTCCAAATGAATCCGCTCCTCCTCAAACGATTTGTTTATGTAAACCTTCTTTTTTGCAAAACCAATAAGTGGAAAAATGAGTGAAATACCACCACCAAAAATCAGGTACATCCATACAATTGACATCTGGAAGTCCTTAAAGGGCTCTGGTTTCATCAGTTCAAAAACGATGGTTAGCAATCCGAGAAAAATGTAGAAATACAGCAAATACTTGGCAAATCTTCTTATGTACTGTTTCATCACAAACTATTTTAATGGTTGAATTAAAGAATATAACCGATAAAGAACCCTTGGGCAATCATAACAACAACAAAAATAGCGAATAGGACGATGCCAAACCAATAACCTCACAATATTTTTAGCCATAGCATATTCAGATACATTCGTTTTGGGCAACACAACTGCATCCCAAAGAACTGAAAACTTGTATATAAGTTATCATTTTTATGCGCAAGCTAATGCAGATTTTCTATGAATTACTATCTTTCACCCAAATGGAGATCAATATCAATTTTGGTGTTCACCATATGAGTTTTTACTATTTCCCAACTTTAACTGACAACTTATGAAAAAAATTTTTCTTGCCCTTGCTGCCGTTCTTATGACCTGGACCGTTAGCGCACAAAACGAAAATACCATTGTAGGTTACTGGCTTACCCAGGACAAGGATTCAAAGGTTGAAATTTACAAAGCAAAAGACGGCTTGTTCTACGGCACCATTCGGTGGCTCAAAGAACCAAATCGAAACGGAGCACCAAAAAAAGACGATAAAAATCCTCAGGAAAAACTCCAAAGCAGGGCCATTCTTGGATTGAGCATCCTAAATGGTTTTCATTACAATGAAGAGGACAAGGAGTGGGTTGACGGAACCATCTACGACCCAAAGTCGGGAAAAACCTACAAGTGTCTGATGTGGTTCGATGGAAATTTTACCACCCTTCACGTTAAAGGCTACATTGGCTTCTCCATTATTGGCAGGGAAGTTGTCTGGACTAAAACAAACCCATAAAACACAATGGTATCAAGGTGGCTACAAAGTATTACAGGCCTTCTTTACCCCAACCTTTGTGCGGTTTGCGGCACACCGCTGGTTGGCGGTGAAGAGGTGATGTGCACCGGCTGCAGCTACCGCATGCCTAAAACCAGAAGCTGGCACGATCCAGAAAACGTTGTAGC
Organism: Williamwhitmania sp.; assembly: GCA_035530955.1. Taxonomy (GTDB): domain Bacteria; phylum Bacteroidota; class Bacteroidia; order Bacteroidales; family Williamwhitmaniaceae; genus Williamwhitmania. Next base: position 3,368 of record DATKTT010000292.1, read on the forward strand.
TAAAATATTTTGGGGCAGGGTGCGCCTTCAGCACGCGTGCGCCTATTTATATTTCCGGAAAGGAAGCCGATATCAAAAATTGCTGCATAAGCTAAAGTATGCCGGACGAAAGGAAATAGGTAGGTATCTAGGGCAGCAGTTTGCACATGAACTCACGGCAGTGGTCCCATTCAAAGATATCAGCGCCATTGTTCCAGTTCCGCTACACCCCAAGAAGCAAAAAAAACGCGGCTATAACCAGAGTGAATGGATTTCGCTTGGCCTTTCCGATGTGCTTAATATACCCGTGGTAAACGATATCCTTAAGCGTGCAGTGTACACCGAAACTCAAACCCGAAAGGGGCGCATGGAGCGATGGGAAAATGTATCGAATGTTTTTGATGTCGATAGTCAAAATAGTCTTCCAGAAGGAGCCCACATACTACTTGTTGATGATGTAGTAACCACCGGAGCAACGCTAGAGGCGTGCGCTCAAGCACTTGTCGAAAAGGGCAACTACCGAGTTAGCATTGCCACCATTGCATTTGCAAGCCAATAAACCTAAAACATATAGAATAGTGCCAGCTGTAAAAGGTTGTTGTACTGCCCCGAAACACGGCGGTATGTTCCCGATGGACCGGTACCGCGTATAGGCGTGATTGAATAGCTATACTTGACCGACGCTCCAGCTTGCTTCCAAATGTAATACTTTACCCCCACCTGAGCGCTTAACTCAAAGAAGTTGAATTTTGGCGAATCAATTGGTGCAAGAGGTCCTAGCTCGGTCTCTTCTCTCGAATGAACAAGGATGCCAAATCCCAAACCACCTTCCATTATTGCCTTGCCAAGAAAACGATACTGGTAAAGAATGGGGATTTCGGCATAAACTAGGCTCATTCTATAGTAATCCTGTGGGTCGAAACGCTGAAAGGAGCCTTTCTGAACTCCAGATAGCCCAATATGCAAGCTGGTATTCAACGTAAATGGATACTCCACAAACAGCTCACCCCATATACCAGTTTTATTAAAACCTGCATAGCGGTCGCCATCAACCTGACTCATGGTAATGCCCCCTTGAACTCCGCCCTTAAACGATTGGGCTAAAATAACTCCGGGGAATAGTAGAAGTACAACAACGAAGCCTTTCATATTCAATGTATTATTAGACTACTCTTGGACTACAGAAATTTTTCAGCCAGCAACTTTGCCAGCATTGGTACTCCCTTACTCGCTGGCTCTTTTATAAACGTCATGTTTTTTCTCAAATATACGGGGAGATCATTAGGATCGATTAGGAATAACGGTAAATCTTTTCCGCAATAATCAAGTAATCCGGCAGCGGGGTAAACGTTGAGCGATGTTCCAACTACAACAAAGATGTCTGCCGTCTTAACCAGCTCCACTGCCGTTGGATAGTTGGGAACAGATTCACCAAACCACACAATGTAGGGCCGCAACTGAGAACTCTTTTCACAAAGGTCACCAATATTTAGCACCCATGTTTTAAGGGTATAAACCAGTGATGGGTCAACGGTACTCTGAGCCTTGCGTAGCTCCCCGTGCAGGTGAATTACCTGCTTGCTACCAGCCTGCTCGTGCAGATCATCGACGTTTTGGGTTATAACAATTACCTCAAAGTGCTCCTGTAAGTTAGCAATGCCAATATGGCCAGCGTTGGGTTTTGCTGCAAAGAGCGCTTTTCGCCTCTCATTATAAAACCGGAGCACAAGCGCAGGATTGGTTCGCCACGCTTCGGGGCTAGCCACCTCGTCAACATTGTATTGCTCCCAAAGTCCACCCATATCGCGAAAAGTTTTAAGCCCACTTTCAGCGCTAATACCAGCACCACTAAGAACAACCAATCTTTTCATGCACATCCAATTTGAAAATGCATTCCACCTCCAACAGTAAAACGGAAAATAGGTGACCGGTGTTGTTCACCAATTTAGCTAATTAAATTAGCATGCTCCAAGCGTTAACCTCAATTACTTCAATACTATTCACTTGGCATATTTTTGTACGTTATGCCTACCGAATCCTTTGTTTTTACTTTTAAAATCCAAAAGAAAAAGTTTCTTTTGTTTAGGAAATAGCTAGAATGATGAAAACACTTGGAAATATTGTATGGCTGCTTTTTGGTGGCCTTGTCATTTCTTTTGAATATTTGATAGGCGGAACCATTCTCTGCATAACCATCATAGGCATACCTTTTGGAATACAAGCCTACAAGTTAGCATGGGTTGCTCTTTGGCCTTTTGGTCGAAAAATTGAAACCACAGAACGGTCGAGCGGTTGTATTTCAATATTACTCAATGTTATATGGTTGGCGTTTGGCGGCATTTGGATCGCTCTCAGCCACCTTATTTTTGGTGCACTTCTGGCTATTACCATTGTAGGCATTCCGTTTGCTGGGCAACATGTTAAGCTGGCTGGATTAGCCCTTTCTCCTTTTGGCAAAGAGGTTTATTAAGTCGGCTTAATAGTATCAATCCTGTTTTTTCAATAGAGATTCTCGACTATTTCCAATATAGCTCGACCTACACACTGGTTTATGCGCTTCTGTCAGCCGCTTTTTCCTGCTGTGATTTTCGAATTCGGATATTATTAAAGTAGGTGATGATTTTTCGCAAAACATCAAACTGAAGGGTGACGGCAAAAAACAGGTTAATAACCCAGATAAAGGCAAGGTTGAACCAGAGTGTATCTACGTACTGTCCATTAAATTTTTTCATGGGGGCATAGAACTGCGCCCTCCCCCAATTCATGGTAGGCATCATAAAGATGGGATCCTTTTTGCGAACAATTTGGGTTGGCCTCTCAATCATCTTATCCATTTCCTGGGTATTTAGAACATAATCAGCCAGGGCTTTATTATAGTAATCCTGCCGCAACTTAACCACCGCATCAGCACCAAGGCGATCCACCAGCCCACGGTAAATGCTATCCTTTTGGTGATTAGCTGAATCAGCCTTGTCGAAGTAATATTTCTTTATAAAGTATAAATAGCCCGTGGCTTCTTCAAACACATCGCTTGCAAAGCCAGCCACATCCATCTTGCCTAGATACTCAAATGGTGGTTTACCCGATTCATTCTGCAGGGCAACCATCTCATTCTTCACAATAAGAAGTCGGTTATTTATTGCAGCAGTGGATACGCCGGACTCCTTAGAGCGCATTGCATCCTCCAACATGTTCTGAAGTTTTGGAATAAGATAGTTGGTGTTGTAGGCCGCAGTGCTTATAACTTGCTCGTATGGGAAAAATACCTTTTCAAACTTATTATCCCGGAACTGCTCAACCGCCAAAGCCTCGTATGCCCATCGCGACACCATCATGTCTCCCACCAAGGGGACATAAACCTTATCGGTTAACTTTCGGTGAAGGTAATCGAACGGAACAATGGTTCCGCTAAGAAGCAACTGTGGAACCAAGATTAGGGGAATAAGAATATAAATAGCGACGACAGAATTGAGACCCGAAGAGATATTTAATCCAATTATATTAGCAAAGCAGCTGGTAGTAAATAGCACCAGCCAGTAAACCAAGAGCATGCCCTTAATTTGAAGAATATAGCTCCCAACGAGTACAAACAATGCCATTTGAATGGCTGAAACCCCAAAAAGAAAAAGGATTTTAGAATTCAAATAGCTAAACCTGCTGAGATTAAGAAACGACTCTCGTTCCAGAATTTTCCTGTCCTTTATAATTTCCTCAGCACTTACCGTAAGCCCCAGAAACAGGGCCACCACAACGCTCATTAACAAGAATGCAGGAAGATTTCTATTCTCGCTAAATATGTAGGTATTTCCAGCGGCATACTTTGTAAAGTATCCTAAAATAAAAGCCAAAACAGGAGCCTCTAGCAAATTAATAATGAGATACTGCTTATTAGACAGCTTGGCTAAAAGAGTTCGCAGAAAGAATATCTGCATCTGAACCTCAATATTTGGGATATTGAAGTAGTTTTTGGGGATTATTCTTTTCGATTCCTTCAGCTTTATTCGCGGCTGGATATGCTCTTTGTATAATTCATGCCAATTTTCTGCTGTTTTTCTCCGTTTACGGGTATACCTCCCATCCTTATCAACCTCCTTCGATTCAATAATTTCCAATATCTGCTCTGGATTCACATTACCACAGTATGGACACTCCGTTTCGGAAGCATTTACCTGGGTGTTCATCCGCTTAAAGTAGACAATGGCATCGAGCGGATTCCCTTGATAAATTGGATAGCCCCCTTTGTCGAAGATCCAAAGCTTGTCGAGCATCTTAAAAATACGCGACGACGGCTGATGAATATTTGCTATTACCAACTTTCCCTTGCGAGCTTGATCCTTTAGCAGCTCCATCACCATCACAGAATCCTGAGATGATAGTCCCGAAGTGGGTTCATCAACCATGAGCACGGAAGGTTCGCGCATGAGCTCAAGTGCAATGTTTAGGCGCTTTCGCTGACCACCGCTTATGGACTTATTCAGCGGATCACCAACCTTGAGGTCGCGAATATCCTCCAAGTCGAAGTCACGAAGAATGTGCTCAACCGTTTCGCGCAACTTATACTCCGAAAAGTTACTAAAGGAGAGCTTAGCGTTATAGTATAAATTCTGATATACCGATAGGTCCTCAAAAAGTAAATCGTCCTGTGGAACAAAACCAATAACTCCCTCTAGCCGAAATCGCTCGCGATGAACATCATATCCGTTAATTAAGACCTTTCCAGTTTGTGGCTCAATTTTACCGTTGAGAAGGTTCAGCAATGTTGATTTTCCAACCCCACTTCCACCCATCACCCCAATAACCTGACCCGACTCCTCCCAAAAGCTGAACTGCTTTATTCCGTTTTGGCTTCCCTTGAATCGAAAAGAGAGATTCTCTGCACAGAATATGATGCTATTGCTACCTGCCTGAGCGAATAGCTGGCTTTCAATTTCACGGAAATAGATGGGTTCATTCCCAATAATTTTAATGATAGTCCCCGTGTCGATAATATAGGTTACTCCGGAAATTATTGCCCTATTGCCAACAGACACCTCTCCTGTTCCAAAATATCTTAAAAGAAACTGATTGATGGTGTCGAGTTTCAGAATAAAAATACTACCCTGGAGATTCGGCCGAACAATAAGTTTCCGCTCCTCCTCGCGTGGCCTGTTCGTCTCCACCCAAAGCCCTTCTAGCTCCTCTATTTGCAGCTCTTCCGAATCAGAAATTACGAGCAACTGATTTCGGGAAATGCTATTCTTAAAGGGAGATACCACAAACTGAAAGATGTTTTCAAGCTCTCGGGTGCCAATATTGAAGCATTGTGCAACGATGTGCACAAAATGTTCCTCCTGGGTGGTAATAATTCCATCTACATTAATGAATTCAAGGAGTCTAAGAAAAACAACGATTCGCTCGGTTTTATGGAGGCTTTTTGTAATATGCGAACATATCTTAGATGCTTGAGTCGCCACCATGGTTCCATCGGTTACCACTGTAATGGTTGAATCTGCCTCCGAAAGTTCTTGCTTGTAAAAGGTAAAGTAGTCCTCAAATAGTTTGAGATACTCCCTTGAGTGTTCTTCACCAATATGCTGAGCGAGGTACGAAGCCACAATTTGCTTGCCTCTTGCCGAGATGTTTGAATTGTTCTCGTTGGCAATGAGTGCAAAAAGTTGCATCAGGGCGTTTAGTACCGATTCGTTCATTCTAAAATACTTCCGTTAGGTTTAAGCTCATTTTCACTGTATTCATTTTCTAAATAACCTGAAGGAATATAACGCATGAAATTTACAAAAAAAAACACCTGCATAAAAGCAGGTGCCTTTTCAATCGGAATATACTTTAATCACACGCTATTTAATAAGTTCGTTGCGCAATTTTTCAACAACAACGCCAAACTTGTCCAACATTTTTTGGTCAACCTTATCACCTTGAATAGTTTTATACGCATCGGCAACAACCTGCAACTTCGTTTGCATCTCGGCAATGTCGGCATTGCTCTTGTTCTTGTCTAAAAGATCAAGTAGCTTAACCAGAGAAGCGTCTTGGCCTTGAAGAATCTTGATGATGTCCTGAGGATTCTTGCTTGTTTTCTCTATTTCGGAGGTAATATAAACACCCTCAACCCAGCTGCCCGACATAACCAAAAGCGATAGATTATCCTTGCCATTGCTGGTCAAGAACTCATAGGTTTTGTAGAATGAATCGCTAATAATCTTGATTAGGCTGTCCTGGCTATCGATGTTTTTTTCAACGCGATCGGCAAACGTAGAGTTAAACTCGGTAGAGATCTGAAGCTCATCAATCATTTTTTTCGAAACCTTAAGGTAGTTCATGGTTTCCTGTTTCATCTGATAGGTGCTGGCATACGCTAAATCGGCACCATATACACCAAGGTTGATTGCCTTGCTCTTCTCCGTAAAATATTTGTCGGAATTGGAGATCGTGTTGGAGATGCTGAGAATATAACCAGCTCCAGCTTTGTTCAAGAGGTTGGTAACCTCAAAGGCCGTTGGGAGCGGATATTTTGTAACCTCCTTTACCAGAGAATCCTTTGGAAGGTTGTCATCTTGGGTCGCCTTGTTGGCTTGTTGTCCACCACCACAGGCAGCAAAAAGGAATAGGGAAGTCATTGCCATTCCGGCGAAAGCGAATTTCCGTGCGTTTGTCATTGTTTTCATATTAAGCATGGTTTATATAGTAGTGTTGTAATATTAACCTGTTCAAAGCACGAAATTTACAAAAAAAATTACAACTCTCCTTTGGACAAAGAACATATTGTTATGAGGCTAAGGACCAACACGATCCAACTCTTTAGAGAGTTTGGTATTTAGTTCATCGATCTGTATAATTTGTCCCATTACGCTATTTACACCATCGATTTCTCCATTTTTTGAATGTTCCGCGAGTTGTACTAATAACCTTCCTTTTACTGTTTGAATAATTTTCCTTTTATAACCAACAACAGCTTTAGGTACCGCCTTGCTCAGAATCATCTCCTCCGTTTCGACATGCGCGCTGTGCTTTTCCCATAGCTTGCTGGCATGGTGTTCCGAACTTAGAATATTTACTGCAAGTTCACTCACCGTTACATCGGGATGGTGGAGAAAGTTTCGAGCCTCCGGGATTAGCCCAGTTTCCATCATCCGATAATACTCGTCAAATAGCTGACGGTAGGCGAGGTTGGTAAATTCCAACTCATCATTTTTTACCTCTGAGATTATGTAGGTGGCAATGGAAATAGATACCGCTTCACCGGTTGTTGCGTCATCGAATTTGTAAAGTTCCTGGCTACCGAACTTTAGCAGGTAGTATATTAGCTCCTTTTCTTGTTCCTCACAAAAAACACCCTGAATAAACGAAGGCAACGCCAGCTCCTTATGCTCTTGATATGGCGTATTGAATGCCGGAGCCTTTTGCTGCTCAGCATCATACTTCTTCCTTCTGTTGGTACCAACCTCCGAAAAAAGAACCCGCTCCTCAATATCGAGCATTCTGCTGCACTCTCGAGTATAGACCGTGCGGGTGATAGCGTCGGGAATGGCGCTAATGGATCGGACAATATCCGAGATCAGATTTGCCCGTAACACAGGGTCCTTTCCTGCGTCTTCTAGGAGTAGGTGCGTTTTAAACGAAATAAAATCCTCCTCCTTCTCCCCAATAAAAGCAAGGAGTTCACTTGCCGAACGTGTTCTAGCAAAGGAGTCGGGGTCCTCCCCCTCCGGTAGCAACAGTACCCTTACGTTCAATCCCTCTTCAAGCACGAGGTCGATTCCACGAAGCGAAGCCTTGATTCCTGCAGCATCACCGTCGTATAAAATGGTAACGTTGGGCGTAAAACGCTTGATGAGCCTAATCTGCTCGATAGTTAGGGAGGTTCCCGAGCTGGCAACCACATTCTCTACGCCAGCTTGGTGTAGCGAAATAACGTCGGTATAGCCTTCCACTAGAAGGCATTTGTTTTCGCGCGTTATGGCCTGCTTGGCAAAGTATATTCCATAAAGGGTTTGACTTTTGTGGTAAACCTCGCTCTCCGGGGAGTTTAGATACTTTGCCGTCTTCTTATCGTTACGGAGAACACGGCCACCAAATCCGATAACCCGGCCGCTAATAGAATGAATGGGGAAGATGACTCTACCAAAAAATCGATCCATTAGCCCATGCTCATTGTCGATGGTAAGTCCTGTCTTTACGAGATACTCCTTCTTATATCCTTGTCGAAGGGCGGCTTGGCTAAATGCATCGCGGCTATCGAGGGCGTAGCCCAGCTGAAACTTTTTAACGGTTTCGTCACGCATGCCACGCTCCTTGAGGTACCCTAAGCCAATATTTTTCCCGTCAACGTGATGGTAAAGCGTGTCGGAGAAGTGTCGCTGAGCCCAGGCATTCAGTACCATCATGCTCTCGCGGTCATCATTTTGGCGCACCTCATCCTGGCTAAGCTCCCGCTCCTTTACCTCAATATTGTATTTCTTGGCTAGATATTTAAGTGCATCGTAGTAGCTGAGATGCTCCAGCTCCATCACAAAATTTACGGAGTTTCCCCCCTTGCCGCAACCAAAGCACTTAAAAATTCCCTTAGCCGGAGAAACGGTAAACGATGGCGTTTTTTCGTTGTGAAATGGACATAGACCCAAATAGTTGACTCCCCGCTTTTTCAGCGAGACAAAATCCTGAACCACCTCCTGTATGCTGGCGGTGGCCATAATGCGCTCTACTGTAGCTGAGTCAATCATTAAACAATTGGTAATCTATTTGTTATAAAAATCTTGCGTGAATACAAAGGTAACAATTATAGCTACTTTTGTTCTCGTTTATCAATCAGAATCGGAAACCTTTAGTATGAAGCCTGTTCCGTGAATATTTTCAATAACGATGGAAGGATCATCGGCCAGATATTTCCGCAGTCTTGCAATGTATACGTCCATGCTTCGTGCTGTATAGTAAGAAAAGTCACCCCAAATCTGGCGCAAAGTCTCTTCTTTAAAATAAAACGCCCAACCTAGACAGGAAGGTGGGCGTTTTTTACAACAGTTCGGTAGTTAAAAGTTCGTGGGTTCCATTGATTCCTGATTCTCATACCACACCGGAATGGCTAAGCCGGGATTATCCTTCAGGGCTCTGCGATACCATTCCTGCGGATATCCAACCTGCTGTGGATTGCCAAGGCTATCCTGCACATAGCCATCGTTGTTGCGTGTAATCAGGTCGAAGAGCAACTCGGTCCACTTACTAAAAACCTTGTTGCCTGCATCCACCGAAAACTTTGTTAGTGCAGCGTGCATTTTCTTGGGATCATCCTTGAGCGCCAGCGCCTTCTTATCCATTTCTGGTATTTCGCTGCGAAACTCTGCCTCCGTCTCCTGTTGAACCTTTTGGATATCCTTAACCATGTAGCTATACTTCAGGTCGGCATAGTTGGCCACAAGATTAAAAATCCACCAAGCCGAATTCATGGAAAAGTGTCGAAGTGTCCCCTCTGTAAATGGCTTTGGTACATCGGTCGCTCCAGCATAAATGGGAAAGTAGCAGGTGGTATAGGTATCGTCAACTCCATACCACAATATTCCGCCAATTGGGTTTGGCAACCATCCTCGTAGCTGAGCAATAAAGGAGAAGCCAGTATTATAGGTAGAAATACATCGCTCCCACGTTGCCTGCACCGAGTCAACTTGAAAAGTTAATGGCCTCCAATAATCGGGGGAACCAAACGGACCAGCGGCAAGTCCCGTGGTCATGTCGATGGAGGTTCCCTCATAATGATCGCGAATAAGGGCCATCACATCCTGAAGCCTCAACTTCTTGTCGGGTTTGATCCACAATGGATAGCGTTTGGCACCCTGAACCCCTCTGTTGTAATCCATGGAAAGATTCATACTTGGGGCAATTCGGTTGAAAAGACTCCAGACCCGGGTTTCGCAATAGCGCAGCTTGGTTGGCTCATCGGGGTCGTAGGCTTGGTTAAACTGAAAAGGCTTGCCCGACGTTGGGTTGTAGTAGCCCTTTTTTATCGCGAACGATATTGCATTTTTTGAGTAGAGACACTCTTCGGGCTTGTCTAGTGGGAATTCTCCAATTCGGGAATGGTTGGCATGGGCACATACATATCCATCCGGGATTTTTACAGCCACCCAAATCGGGCCAGATTCATCACCACCGCTTCCGATCATTTCGAGCAGCCAAGCTTCGTTTGGATCGACAATAGAAAATGACTCGCCCGTGCTGCCGTATCCGTATGTACCAACAAGGTTTGTAAGTACTTCAACCGCCTCGCGAGCCGTACGTGATCGTTCAAGGGCCATCTGCATCATTTGCCAGTAGTGCAACGGTTTGGTTTTATCCCAAAGCTCCTCGCGCCCACCAAATGTTGTTTCACCTATTGCCACCTGGTAATCGTTGATGTGTGGACCAACGGCGGCATAGGTTTGAGCTACTTCTGGAATGGTTCCGGTGGCTCCAGTTTCCCAGTTCATCAAACGGATTACCTCGCCTGGCATAGCCGTTCTCGCCGGATCGTAGCGCAGGTGTGGAAGAAATTCACCATCGCAGGTATAGACGATATAGGCTGAACCATCATGAGATGCACCCTTGGTGACAATTAGGTTAGTACAAGCACTACCCTGATTTGTGAGAACTACGCTCACAACAAGGCAAAGAAAATACTTCATCATGAAAAATGAGTTTTAGCAATTTGCTACTAAAAGGCCTCCAGCGCAGTAAAATAGTAAAGAGGCTTACCCCCTGGAGAATATCCTGTGTCGAAGCGGAGGTTTACGCCAGCCTTATTCAGCCGATAACGAAACCCACCCCCAAACGAAACGTTGGACTCTTTTAAAAGAAATTCGTTTACTACTGGAGCAACATCTGCTGCGGCTATAAAGGTTGTGGCGTATAGTCGACGAAAGATATTGGCCCGGAGCTCAAGCTGCGTCGCCATCATCATCTTGTCGCGGTAACGCCCCTGCCTAACTCCTCGAAGTATATCATAACCACCCTCCATCGGTAACCGTTGAAATGGTACCTCACCCCAAGTAAAATCACCAAAATATTGGAAGCCCAACGAAATTCTTCGTGTAAGTAACCCAAATTCACGAATATCTATGGTGAAACGGGAGTAATCACAATCGCTCAAAAAAATCTTACTGTTCACAAGCAACGAGAGTTTATAAAAACTACCCGTTCTTGCAAAAAACATATTATCACGGCTGTCCCAGGTGGCCAGCGCACCAAGTGCTGCAGTAAGATATTCCCCGTTACCTCTAATTTCTTCATTTGCATAGCGGCTTAGGGGAAGGGAATCCTTCATCCTGCCATAATCAATGAACATTTGAACGCCCAGCATGAGATCGGCAAAAATCACTTTCTGACGCTGAAGCAAAAAAGAGAGGTTTTTCCACGTATAATTTTGGCTGCTATCGGCATGTCGACCAATACCATAAAACTTATCGGGATAGTTCATGGCCACCACCCTGCCTGAGTAGAAACTTCGCTTATCGTCAGAAAAAACCTTTGGGGAGATGGATGCCTTAAACTGATCGTTAAGCGTATATGTTAAATCTCCCTGAATGTTCGAGACTTTTCGGCTGTTGTCTTTGGAGAAGTAGTAGCCGGAAGAGAGTCCAAATGCCCAGCGAGTTTCAGGAGCATAAATTGCGGTGGGGATCACCAAAAAACTATTCTGTCCATGACTAATCGAATCGGGTAAAACCTCAACTGGCTTTACCTGTGAGAAAAGAGGAACGCATACGCTAAGCAAGCCAATTGCAATTGGAGCCCAGCGGTTATTGTTTTTCCACATCTACCTTGCTCTTTCGGTTTTGAAAAACCTGATTTAATACTACCACAAGTCCCAGTAAGGCTAACCCAGAAATGTTGAGCACGGGATTCGTCAAGGATGTTCCTTGCTGCAGTGAGGTAATAAGCATCGGGATGTTAAACCCAAGAAAAATTGCAATGAAAGTGAGTAGTACTAACCGAAATGGAGTGATATACATAACACCAATTTGTTAAATGAGACGTTTCTAGTTTATGATACGATTAAAAAAAGTATCTGTGTCATTTGATACAATATTTTCTGGTAATTTGTAGCTTTGTCGATCTACAAAATATAGCTATGTCCATTGAAGTACGCAATATAACCAAACTTTACGGAGAACAGAAAGCACTTGATGATGTTTCTTTCACCGTAAATTCAGGAGAGGTTGTTGGATTTCTCGGCCCAAATGGTGCCGGAAAATCAACGCTCATGAAAACCCTCGTTGGCGTGATCCACCCCAATTCCGGCGTTGCCCTTATCAACAACATCGATGTTTCGGCAGATCCATTTACCATTAAAAGTTTGATAGGCTACCTGCCAGAGCACAATCCGCTCTATACCGATATGTATGTGAAGGAGTTTTTAACCTTCATTGGTAACTTACATCGGGTTAAAAATCTTCAACAGCGAGTCAACGACCTCATTGAACTTACTGGACTTGGTATGGAGAAGCACAAAAAAATATCCATGCTCAGCAAGGGTTATCGACAACGAGTTGGCCTGGCCCAGGCCCTAATTCACGACCCAGAGGTGCTCATACTTGACGAGCCCACAACGGGTCTTGACCCCAACCAGATTGTGGATATTCGAAACCTAATAAAAGAAGTTGGAAAAACAAAGACAGTAATGCTCTCCACCCATATCATGCAAGAGGTAGAGGCAGTATGTAGCAAGGTCATAATTATTAGTAAGGGAAAAATTGTTGCCAACGAAAACCAAGACGACCTAAAACTTCATGCCCAAGGTGGAGACACCTCTGTATTTGTTGAGTTTACCGAAGATATTGACCCCATATTTTTTAATGGCATTGATTCGGTTTTGCGTGTTACCAAAATTGGAGCGAAGGGCTGGATGCTGCTGGTGGAGAAAAACGGAGACCCCAGAGTTGCCATCTTCAATAAAGCGGTTCAGCAAGGAGCAACCATAATTACTTTACAAACGCAAGAAAAACATTTGGAAGATGTTTTCCACGAGCTCACCCTTGACGGTAATCGCTGATATTAAAAATGTTCCTATCTTCACCCACTGAAATTTAAATGGCCTAAAAGTTTATGGAAGAACAAAATTTGCAGACGGCTCAGCCCAGCCAAAAATCGAGCATTGGCTACCTAGTCATAATTGCAGCCTTGGTTGTTATCTGTGGCTTGCTTTTCTGGAAGTATAGCGCAGAAAAGAAACAATCAGAAGTGATACAGTACCAACTCAACGAAGAGAAGGACAGCATTGAATCGAATCTCAACAACCTATACTCCGACTACAAAAATCTTGAATCAAACAACGACTCCATAAACAACCAACTTGCTGTTGAGCGTGGTAAAATTCAGGGGCTTATTACACAGATGAAGCAAGAAAAAGCCATCAACTATCAAAAAATCAAGGATTACCAAAAAGAGTTGGGAACGCTTCGATCTGTAATGAAGAGCTATATCCAGCAAATTGACTCCCTGAACACCCTGAACCAAGCCCTTATTGCTGAAAATGTGAAGGTGAAGGAGGAGTCTGGCATGACCAAAATGGCAAACCAGGAACTGTCTCAGAAAAACGAGGAGCTATCGAGCAAGGTTCAAAAAGGCTCCGTAATTAAGGCTCGAGATATTGCAGCAACCCTGATCAATAAGCGCGGGAAGACGGTTACACGAGCTCGTCGCATCGATAAAATTAAAGTTTGCTTTACCCTTGTAGAAAACGATATTGCCCAAGCCGGATTGCGCGACGCCTACATCCGCATAACTGGACCCGACAAATATGTGCTGGCCAAATCGGAAACGGACCTATTTGATTATCAGGGTCAAAAAATTGTTTTCTCGGCAAAACGAGAGATCGACTACCAGAATAAAGATGTTGACCTTTGCATTTTCTACGATAACAATGGCGACCTCGTATCTGGGTCGTACGATGTAAGCATTTTCATGGACGGAATGCTGGTTGGAACCACTCAGTTCATGATCAAATAAAACAAATATCGCTCAACCAATAAAAGACGCCTGCCCAAAGCATGCGTCTTTTTAATTAAATCGAATTGCCATTAATATCTCCCTGCTGTTAGCGCAAGAGTTGCCTTTAAAATTCATCGAGAGCACTGTTATAGAAATAACGAAACCCCTGTGGTACAAGGATTTTACCAAATTATTTGCTAAGATTATTTTTTTTATACTTTTGTCAGGTTCGCTGTTAAGATAAACAAACCATTTTGCTTGGTATCAACGACTTAACCTAATTTTAAAAGAATATTTTTTATGGAAAAAAACTTCGTTGCCCATATTGAAAAGAGTATTCGTCAAAACTGGGAGCTGCCTGCACTAAGCGATTATAAAGGAACAACATATTGCTACAAGGATATTGCTCGAAAAATTGCTAAAATCCATATCATATTTGAAAAGACAGGGATTCAAAAAGGGGATAAAATTGCTCTAGTAGGAAGAAATTCTTCCAACTGGGCCGTGGCGTTTCTGTCCATTACCACCTATGGTGCCATCGTTGTTCCCATTTTACAAGACTTTAAGCCCGACAATATTCACCATATCGTAAACCATTCGGAAGCGATGGTACTGTTTACGGGTGACCAAATATGGGAAAACCTCAACGAGTCGAAGATACCTAGAGTAAAGTGCATTATTTCACTGACAGCCTTCGACATTCTTCATGAAAACACACCCTTCTCTGTTCGCCAAATCCATGGCGACCTTCCACGGCTATTTAAGGAGAAGTACGCTACCGGATTTACACCAGAATGCATTACTTACCATAGAGATGAACCGGAAGAGTTGGCCATAATTAACTATACCTCAGGAACATCAGGGTTCTCCAAGGGCGTTATGTTACCCTACCGCTCATTAATTTCAAACCTGCTATTTGCCGAGGCCGTGCTCCCCCTAGAACCCGGAGGAAATATGGTCAGCATACTTCCACTGGCCCACGCATATGGTGGTGCTTTCGAATTTTTGTACCCCATCACAAGGGGATGCCACATAAACTTTCTTACCCGCACACCCTCTCCTAAAATTATTTTGGAAGCATTTGCAGAGTTAAAGCCCAAGGTGGTTTTGTCTGTTCCTTTAATTATTGAGAAAATCTATCGAAAGAATATTCTGGATGCCATTAACAAACCGTCGGTGAAATTACTGCTCAAACTCCCCATCGTCGACCGCCGCATTTGCAAAAAAATTAACGAGAAGCTGACCTCTATTTTTGGTGGCGAATTTCACGAGGTGGTTATAGGTGGAGCGGCACTGAACCCTGAGGTGGAAAGCTTTCTGAAAAAAATCGGATTTCGGTTTACGGTTGGATATGGCATGACTGAGTGCGGCCCCATTGTTGCCTATGCCCCGTGGAACAAGACCAAGCTCTTCTCCACAGGAAAAGCGGCCCTCGGGATGCAAATAAAAATTGATTCCGACGATCCTGAAAATATCGTTGGGGAGATTCTTGTCAAAGGAGACAACGTTATGCTCGGCTATTACCGAAACGAAGAAGCAACCGAAGCCGCCTTTACCCCAGATGGATGGATGCATACCGGGGACCTAGGCCTTCTAGACAAGGATGGCTTTCTGTTTATAAAAGGTCGAAGCAAAAACATGATACTTGGCGCTTCGGGCCAAAACATATACCCCGAAGAAATTGAAGCAAGGATTAACAACATGCCCTTTGTTCAGGAATCGCTTGTTGTTGAACACTCTGGAAAGCTAATTGCCCTAGTTTATCCCGACTACGAATTGGCCGATAAGCAAAAAATAAGGACCGATGATATCCAAAAGAAAATGGAAGAGAACCGGATGGATGTCAACAAAATGCTTCCTGCTTATTGTCAAATCAGCGAAGTGAGACTCTATCCCGAAGAATTTGAAAAAACGCCCAAGCGCAGCATAAAGCGGTTTCTTTACCAAGCACCTAGCGCTTAGCATATTCATTTTAACTAAAAAACGCGTTCCCTATGATTAATGAAAACTTTATTAAGGAATACGTAGAAAAAAGCCTGAAGCAAAACTGGAATAGGCCGGCCTTTTCTGACTACCTCGACAAGACATATACCTACGCCGATGTCGCCAAAAAAATTGCACTGCTGCATGCATACTATAAAATATGGGGGCTTTGCGAAGGCGATAAGGTTGCTCTTATAGGTCGAAATAGCAGCAATTGGGCGATAGCATATCTGTCCGTTGTTACATACGGTGCAGTCGTTGTTCCTATCCTTCCCGATTTTGCGCCAGCTGACATTCACCACATTGTTAACCACTCTGACTCGGTTCTCATGTTTTCCAGCGATAATATCTGGGAAAATATTGATGAGTCATCAATGAGGAGTGTACATGCATTTTTTTCGCTTACCAACTTTAGTATACTTACCCACCACAATCAAGCTGCTGCCGATAAGACAATTCATTTGATTGAAGGCGATAGCAATGCTTTTGCCGATCTCCTGCCCAAAGATCTAAATTTTGCGGAAATCCCAAACAGCAATCTTGGTGTAATAAGCTATACATCAGGAACAACAGGCTTCTCAAAAGGCGTAATGTTACCACTAAACAGCTTGGCGGCAAACATGCTCTTTGGCCACACCACCATACCCTTGCGTCCTGGCGATAGAATTGTTTCCTTTTTACCATTGGCGCACGCCTATGGCTGCGCTTTTGAATTTTTGTGGCCATTCTCCGTTGGATGCCATATTAACTTCCTAACAAAAACGCCTGCTCCAAAGTTAATTATGCAAGCTTTTGAGCACATAAAACCGAGACTTGTTCTTACGGTACCTCTCATAATCGAGAAAATTTACAAAAAGCAGATTCTGCCAACTCTCAACAAGCGTCCCATGAAGATGCTTATGAACGTTCCTCTTCTCGATAAAAAAATTTTTCAGCAGGTTAACAAAAAACTCACCGACGTTTTCGGTGGAAACTTCATTGAGGTAATTATTGGTGGAGCACCACTTAATATTGAAGTGGAAGAATTTTTAAAAAAAATTAAATTCCAGTATACCGTAGGGTTTGGTATGACAGAGTGCGGACCGCTGATTTCGTATGCTTCATGGAAAGAAATCCCTGTCGGCTCTTGTGGGAAAATCCTTCCCACTCTCGAAATTATGATTGACTCCCCGGATTCACAGAATGTGGTTGGCGAAATTCTTGTGAAAGGGGAGAATGTCATGCTAGGCTACTATAAAAACGAAGAGGCCACTCGTGCTACAATTTCACCCGAAGGATGGCTTCACACGGGGGACCTTGGAGTTGTTGATACAAATGGATTCATCTTCATCAAAGGACGAAGCAAAAGCATGATTCTTGGCTCAACCGGCCAGAACATCTATCCAGAAGAAATTGAGGCTAGGCTGAATAACCTGCCATTTATTCAGGAATCGTTGGTGGTGGAGCGCAACAGCCGTCTTGTAGCCCTCATCTATCCCGACTATGAAGCTGCTGATGAGGCCGGTGTCAACACCAACGACCTCGAAATTATTATGGAGGAAAACCGAAAAAATATCAACGAACAGCTGCCAGCCTTCATGCAGTTAGCGAAAATGAAACTCTATCCAGAGGAGTTTGAAAAAACCCCAAAGAAGAGCATAAAGCGATTTCTTTACAGCACCGTAGAAATCTAACAAAAGTGCCGGAATACCCGGCGCTTTTTTTATTCAATGGCCTCGCGCAAAAACTTGTTAAGCCCAAACATTGCCCTACAACCCTCAACCAGCTGGGTTTCAAACGTAGGAGAAACCACATCCTTGTTGGTAAAGGCGTGACCAACCGTAAAGCTTTTCAGCTTAAGATAGGCCGCCACTGGAGAGTCAACTGAAAATCCGGCAGGAATTCTCACGAGGGAATCTTCGTTCGATAAATTGTCGAACCACTTACTAAAATCTTTGTCTCCCACAATCTGCAAAAACTCTTCGTGGTAAAATTCTATCGCCCTTCGAATTTTTTTAAGGTGCTCTGGCTCTGGTCTCCATGCACCTCCGGCAACCATAGATTCACCGGGACCAAGATGAATGTAGTATCCACCACCAGAACTTTTTCTCCCCCCGGGGGCAATAAAACCACCAAAATGGGTTTTATATGGACTTTTATCGTTCGAGAATCGAACGTC
Organism: Williamwhitmania sp.; assembly: GCA_035530955.1. Lineage (GTDB taxonomy): Bacteria > Bacteroidota > Bacteroidia > Bacteroidales > Williamwhitmaniaceae > Williamwhitmania. The sequence continues at coordinate 21,441 of DATKTT010000292.1, forward strand.
GCGGTAAATGCGGAAAATACAGGCTTTGGGGTTAAGCCCAACCACCTCCTTGTCGAACATACCTACCAAAGAAATTATTCGGCTCATCATGTTTTCATATCCCATAAGAGCCTTTTGATAGCTCGCCTTATGCTCAGCAAACCACTCCCTGTTGTTATTCTTCTGTAAATCAGATAAAAAATTGATTATGTCAACCTGTTCCATCGTTTGTTAGTTTGTGCTACCTTCGTAAACAATATTTTCACCACGAAGTTAAGAGAAAATGAAAAAGGCAGCTATTATTGTTGCGGGTGGAATTGGTACCCGAATTGGAGGAGATATCCCTAAGCAATTCCAACTCATTGGAGGAAAGCCCGTTGTTCTTTGGGCGCTTGAAGCATTCTATCGGTTCGACCCGGAAATGACCCTCATTCTCGTTATTCCCGCGCAGCACTTCGACGCCTGGGATTTAATTCAAAAAGAGTTTAATCCACCATTTGCGGTGACCCTTGTAAAAGGAGGAGAAGAGCGCTTTTATTCTGTGCAAAATGGTATTGCCGCCTTGGGTGATGAGGAGTTAATTGCCATACACGACGGAGTTAGGCCATTCATCGACGAAGTTACCATTCGACGCTGTTTTGAAGCTGCAGACAAAACCGGAACTGCCGTTCCTGTTATTGAGTCGGTAGACTCCATTCGGTTGCTTACCCCCGATGGAAGCCGCCCATTGAAGCGCAGAGACGTGAAGCGCGTTCAAACACCGCAGATTTTTAAAAGAGACGTGCTGGTGAAAGGTTATGCCCAACCATATAAGGACGTATTTACCGATGATGCATCGGTAATTGAAGTTTCTGGAACCAAAATCACCCTTATTGAAGGAAATAAGTTGAATCTTAAGATTACAACACACGAAGAGCTTCTTATGGCAAGCATTGTGGCTGAAAAATGGGCTCAAGAAAACTAGCTATCGAGCTTGGGTGCTGTAAAGAAAAAGGTGGTTCCTTGATTAAGAAGACTTTCAACCCAAATTTTACCACCGTTACGCTCAACAAACTCCTTACAGAGAATGAGGCCCAAACCGGTACCTTTCTCCTGACCAGTACCCATGGTTGTTGGATTGCTGTCCAGCTTAAATAGGTTCTTCATGTCTTCTGGCGAGATACCTACACCTGTATCGGAAACAGTAACAAGAACATATTCACTATCCTGTACGATTGATATCGAAACTTCACCTCCTGCAGATGTAAACTTTATTGCATTGGAAACGAGGTTACGAACCACCGTAGTAATCATATTGATATCAACATAGGCAAACCATTCGCCGCATTTTGGACCGTTTAACTCAATGCCCTTGTTAGCAGCATTACCTCGTAAAAGTTCGATGTTCTCATTTACAATATCACAGATATTAACCACCTTGGGGTGTAATGGCATTCTCCCTGTTTGAACCATGGACCATTGTAGGAGGTTCTCAAGAAGGTTAAACGTGTTGTTGGAATACTTGTAAATCTGCCCGATAAACTCCTTTAGCCTTTCGGGATCAAAATTCTCAAATTCCCGAGCCAGCAACTCCGATAAACTTAAAACGGTAGAAAATGGGTTGCGCAAATCGTGGGCAATGATGGCGAAAAACTTATCCTTTGTGGCGTTCAGCACCTCCAGCTCCTTCCGTTGCATTTCCAACTCATCACGCTGGTGCTGGATTTGTTCGTTTTTAGTAATGAGTTCATGCTGCAATACGTTGTAGTCCCGAAGCCTCATGATGAGTGCTTTGAGTATGCCCTGCGTAATTTTTTTATTTGATTCTATTATTTGGATAAAGTGAGATTGATCAAGTCTAAGTAATTCTGTAGGTTCCGTTGCCGTTATTGTGGCAGAGCGTGGCGAACTGTCTATCAGCGCATACTCTCCAAAATATTCATTGCTGGAAAATGTTGAATAAACGTGTTCGCCTTCATGAACCTTAACCTTGCCGCTCACAATTACATAGAGCGCAAAATCCATATCCCCCTTGTTGAAAATAACCTGATCCTGTTTAAAAAATTGGGAGGTTGAAACTTTTGCTATTTCATCAATCACATCATCTGGAACTTCGGCAAAAATTGAAACAAGCTTAAGAATCGACGCGTTAGATTTTTTCTCAATATTATTAGGAAACATGTTCATTGCTTAATGTTTAGGAATCTGACAAGAAGTAAATGTATTCTAAAAATGTTTAAATCCAAATGCTTCTCGCGTAAATATTGATAATAGGATACATTTACTCCGTCTACGACTAACGTAACTTTTATAATTGGAACGTAGAGTTAAACAATATTTCTTAATTCATTAACTATCTGCTATTTTAGAAGGTGGTTCTTGCTTAATCCTTCGCACTTATACCACCCACAAAAGAGGAAAGAACATTGGCGGGTTTGTTAATAAAAAATAGATTAAGATATCACAGTATAAGCAGAGAACCCAATATGCAGCTACGTGTATAATTTATATGTAAAATAATTTTATGCTAGCCGCAAGTTAAAAAGCAATACAGCAAAACGCACGTCCCCGCTATACGACAGCTATAAAACGGTAACCAACGCTGCCTTTTTCGAATCGGTCGTGGACGAACAACGGTTCATCCTGCTTTTTTGCCCTTTCGTCGAGATATTGTTTTGCCTTTTTTATGATTGTTGTTCTTTTGTCATCGTTCGGCAGCTAGAAAAAATGCTGAAACAAGCTGTTTTTCATCGCCTTATTGAACGGTTTTGGTTAATTATTTGTTAACAATCTTTACCTTTTCTCTTTTAATTTTTTTTCGTGTTGGCAAATGTATATTTTCGTCCCACAAAAAGGGGTATTAGAAAAATTCTCCGCAGCAAAAACTTCACTTCGGTTTCTCCAAGAAGTAGTTGGCTGGAATGCCATGCACGCGAGCATAAATAATTTTTTTGTGATTCAAACAAAAACACAATAACATCCAATGGTTAAGAAAACATTTTTTGTCCTACCCATGCTGATTACGAGCATTGTCACCTCGGCCTTCTCGCAATCAGATTCTACGGCCATGGCGCTTTCGCTGAACAAGGCCATAGAGTATGCGGAGAGCAATAATCTCCTAGTTAAAAATAGCGAGCTCGATTTGGCGATCGCAAAGAAAAAAATCTGGGAAACAACGGCCTCTGGCCTTCCACAGATAACTGGTTCCGGATCATATCAACATACTTTTAGTGTTCCGACGGCCATATTTCCAGATTTTACTGATCCATCTAAAACACAAGCCATAAAACTTGGTGTCGCCAATAGCACCTCCTGGGGCGTTAAGGTTACCCAGCTTGTGTTTAGCGGCGAGTACATTGTTGGATTAAGGGCATCAAAAATTTATAAGGAACTCTCAGACCGAAACCTGACAAAGACAAAAAACGATATTCGGGAATCGGTTACTACTGGCTACTACCTTGTGTTGATTATGGAGGAAAATCTTAAAATCATGAAGGAGACCCAGGTGGTTACGAACAAGAACCTTGGCGATATAATTGCCTTGGGTGACCAAGGCCTTGTTGAGGAAACAAGCGTCGACCAGCTCCGCATAATCAAAGCAAATATTGACAACGCGGTTGCGAACCTAGAGCGCCAATCGCAGTGGGCGAAAAACCTACTCAAATTTCAGTTGGGGCTTGATTTATCAACAAATATTGAACTAACCGACAGCCTCAACGACTATATCGAAGAGGGAAAGTTAACTGCAAACCTCAACTTGGCTCTTAATCTGAAAGCAAATCCAGATTACCGTGTGGCTGTTACTGCTGAAAAACTTCAAAAGTTGAGTCTCGATCGTCAGAAATCACTTTTTCTACCCACCATTTCTGCCTACTATCAGCACCAGAAACTACTTAACACTTCTAGCTTTAACTTTCAGCCCGAGGATGTTTTCGGCCTTTCCCTCGATGTGCCCATTTTCACAAGCGGAATGAAACTTTCGCAACTTTCGCAAGCACGCAAACAGTACCAACAGTCGCAGAACAATACCAAAATGGCAGAGCAGAACTTAATGCTTTCATTTGAAAATGCACAAAACAACTTCAAAAACTCTTACTCCAGCTACATAACTACCAAAGCAAACCTTGCTCTGGTTAAAAAAATTCTGGATCACACCATGATAAAATACAAGGAGGGTGTGACAACAAGTAACGATCTATACCAAGCAGAAAATCAATACCTATCAACTGAATCTGACTATTTCAATGCGATGAACAGTTTGCTAACAGCAAAAACGACGCTTGAAAAACTCAACAACAACCAGCAGTAAAAATTTTGTTAACGACAACATCCACTATTATGAATACAAAAGTCATTGTTTTTGCACTTAGCTCGCTGCTTTTTGCCTGCAGCAGCAACAAGCAAAATGAGCTGAACAAGCTTAAGGACCAAAGAGAAGCTTTAAGCCAAAAAATTGAAAACCTCGAAAAGGAAATTTCGGCAACAAAAACCGACTCGAATTCAACAGAAAAATACACCCTCGTTTCTGTTGAAAATGTAGCATTCCAACCCTTTCGCCACTTCATAAAAGTTTATGGAGAACTTGATGGTGACCAAAATGTTTCCGTTTTCGCCCAGGCTAACGGAACTGTAGTGGCAAGATATGCCGACGTGGGCGCGATGGTTAAAAAGGGACAGGTGCTAGCACAAATCGACGACCAACAGTATCAGAAGCAACTTCAAAGCCTTCAGACGCAATATAACATGGCGCTTGATCTGTTCAACAAACAGCAGCGCTTATGGGATCAAAAGGTGGGGAGCGAGGTTCAATACCTTCAGGCAAAAACCAACAAGGAATCGCTGGAGCAACAAATAGCGGCCACGAAGGATCAACTCAATAATTTCAAGATTAAGTCACCTTCGGACGGAACCATTGAAGAGTGCAACATTAAGGTTGGCGGCATGGTAACCCCAAGCCCACAACAAGTTCTTTACCGAGTTGTAGCTTTTGGAAAGTTGAAGGTTAAGGCCGATATCTCCGAAGCGTATACATCAAAGGTTAACCAAGGCGATATGCTTACCATAAATTTTCCTGACATAAATGCCAATGCAACCTCCCGTGTCGATTTTGTAAGTAAGTATATCAGCCCGGTTAATCGCACCTTCAACATTGAGGCAAGCATCGACACTAAGGTGCCTAATCTAAAGGCCAATATGGTGGCTATTCTCAATATCAACGACTACTACAAGGAAAAGGCCATTGTTGTTTCTCAAAATATTATCAGCAGCGATGCCGATGGCACATTTGTATTTGTTGCCAAGCAGAATGGAAACAATATTGAAGCAAAGAAGCAAAGCGTTGTTCTTGGCACAACCAACAATGGCTTAGTGGAAGTTATTTCCGGCTTAAACCCTGGTGATAAACTAATAACCCTTGGATACCAAGACTTAGTAGACGGTGCCAGCATTCGTTATTAATCTAGAACCCTTCGGTTAAAATAGATACAATGGATAAAAAACTGAAAGAATTCAAACCAACCAGCTGGGCAATTGACAATAAGCTTAGCATATATGTGTTGGTCATTATCATAGCGGTGTTTGGGCTTTTTAACTACCTAACCATTCCAAAGGAGCAATTCCCAGAAATTGTCATTCCAAACATAATTGTCAATACGGTATACCCAGGAACTTCTCCGGCCGATATTGAAAACCTCATCACTCGCCCCATCGAGAAAAACATCAAGGCCATTAACGGGGTAAAAAAAATTACATCTCGCTCGGTGCAGGATTTTTCTGCAATTGTGGTTGAGTTTAACACTGGCGTGGACGTAACCGATGCTAAGCAGAAGGTAAAAGATGCAGTTGACAAATCGAAGGTTGACCTACCGTCCGATTTAAAAACAGACCCCGAAGTTTCGGATATCGACCTATCGGACATTCCGATAATGTACCTTGAACTTTCGGGCGATCTTCCTCTCGATAAGCTCAAGAAATACGGAGACGACTTAAAGGATAAAATTGAAAGCCTTAAGGAAATAACCCGCGTTGACATTATTGGAGCACTCGACCGAGAAATACAGATCGATATCGATATGTATAAAATGCAGGCCGCAAGCTTAACATTCACTGAGGTTCAAAATGCCGTTACCAACGATAATGCAACCATTTCGGGCGGGAACATCAATTTGCAAGGAATGAGCCGTACCGTTAGAATTGTTGGTGAATTTAAAAGCCTCGACGATGTTAAGAATATTGTGGTTACCACAGCCAGCGGTGCACTGGTTAAGCTAAAGGATATTGCAACCGTCCGCGATGGTTTCCATGAACAGGAAAGCTATGCTCGCCAAGACGGGAAAAATGTAATTACCCTCAACATTGTCAAGAAAAGTGGCCAAAATTTGTTGGACGCCTCCGATAATATAAAGCAAATTATCAAGGAGATGAAGGGGACCTCCTTGCCTAGCAGTCTAAAAATCACCATAAATGGCGATCAATCCAAGTATACAAGAACAACCTTGTCGGACCTGAACAATACCATTATCATTGGCTTCATTTTGGTAACAATTGTGTTGATGTTCTTCATGGGTATTACAAACGCATTGTTTGTAGGGCTATCCATCCCGCTTTCCATGGCGCTGGCATATATCGTAATGCCTTACATTGGGTTTACCATGAACATGCTGGTAATGTTTGCCTTTATTTTTGCCTTGGGAATCGTGGTAGACGACGCCATCGTGGTTATTGAGAACACCCACCGAATATTCATGAAAAAGAAGATGGATATTAAAAGTGCGGCCAAGTTTGCAGCAGGGGAGGTGTTTGTTCCTATTCTATCAGGAACCCTAACCACATTAGCGCCTTTCTTCCCGCTTGCCTTTTGGCCTGGAGTGGTTGGTGAATTCATGTATTTTATACCCGTAACATTAATTATTACGCTCTTTGCCTCACTAATTGTGGCCTACATCATCAATCCGGTATTTGCCATCGACTTTATGAAGCACGATGAGGAGGAGCATCCTACCCCTCTTAAAAAACTATACCTAATTTGTAGTGGGATTACAATTGCCTCAATCCCCTTTTACCTGTTTGGTTTGCGGGCATTTGCCAACTTAATGATTTTTGTTGCATTAATGGCGCTGCTTCACAACCTATACGGCTATAAAATTTTAAGAAAATTTCAGCATCGTTTCATCCCTGCGATGATGAGGAGATACGAGAATTTACTGCGCTGGGTTCTGGCAGGAAAACGTCCATACTGGTTACTAACGGGCATGGTTGGCCTTTTCTTCTTAACCATGACGCTGGTTGCACTTAAGCCACCGAAGGTGATGTTTTTCCCCGACAATCAGCCAAACAACGTTATTACCTATATCAAGCTACCCATTGGAACAGATATTTCTGTTACCGACTCCATCGCTAAAGTTGTTGAACATAGAATTATGCAGGTTCTTGGTAAAAACAATCCAATTGTGGAATCTGTGCTTACCAATGTTGCACTACAAGCCTCCGATAATCAGTTTGACAATAGTACCAAATCGTCCAACTTGGCCAAGATATCGGTAAACTTTGTGGAATTCTCAAAGAGACATGGCGAGAACACCTCGGTGTATATGTCAAAAATCCGAGATAATATAAAGGGGATACCTGGCGCTGATATCGCGGTGGATAAAAACAAAAATGGTCCGCCAGTTGGAAAGCCAATCAATATTGAATTGTCAAGTGAAAATCTCGACCAGCTGGTTGTTGCTGCAAATAACTTTAAGCGCTATATCGACTCTCTCCAAATTGATGGGATCGAAGAGCTTAAGACGGACTTTGCCTCCTCCAAACCGGAGCTGCTCATAAAGCTAGATCGTGAACGGGCAAACCGCGATGGTGTTTCAGCAGGAATGGTAGGAAGTCAAATTCGCACGGCACTTCTTGGTACCGAAATTTCAAAATATCGAGAAGGAGAAGATCAATATCCAATCATTCTTCGATTCAAGGACTATCAGCGCAACGATGTAGAGCAGCTGATGAACCTGAGCCTTACATACAGGGACATGAACTCTGGCACATTGCGGCAGATACCATTGTCGGCAGTTGCTCATGTGGAATACACAAAAAGTTATGGTGAAATTAATCGCTTAAACCTAAAGCGCGTAATCACCGTCT
>DATKTT010000293.1:0-4916 GCA_035530955.1 Williamwhitmania sp.
TTTTTGCAGAGGAGGATTGGATTAACGTTTATGGGGCAAGGGAACATAACCTGCGCAACATTGACGTATCAATACCGCGCCATAAACTCACGGTAATAACTGGACTGAGTGGCAGCGGAAAATCATCTTTGGCTTTTGATACTATTTACGCCGAAGGTCAGCGCCGCTATTTTGAAACGTTTTCGGCGTATGCCCGACAGTTTTTGGGCAGCATGGAGCGGCCCGATGTCGATAAAATAACGGGATTAAGCCCCGTTATCTCTATTGAACAAAAAACCACCAACAAAAATCCTCGCTCCACGGTTGGTACCATTACTGAAATTTACGATTTTCTTCGTTTGCTTTATGCACGAGCATCCATAGCCTATTCCTACGAAACAGGTGAAGCCATGGTGAAGTACACCGACGATCAAATTCTTGCACTAATCGAGGAAATATTTGACGGGAAGCGAGTTGGGATCTTAGCGCCTCTGGTAAAAGGACGTAAGGGTCATTACAAGGAACTTTTTGAGCATCTTCGACGCAAAGGCTTTATTTATGTTCGGGTCGATGGGACCATTCAAGAGTTGAAGGCGGGTATGAAGCTCGACCGATATAAGGTTCACTTCATTGAGTTGCTTGTCGATAAGTTGCCAGTCTCCAACCTAGATATCAAGCGATTAAAGGAATCGGTTCAGGCGGCTATGCGTCAGGGAGAGGGCACCATTGTGGTGCTCGATATGGACTCGAATGAGCAACGCTACTTTAGTCGGCATTTAATGTGTCCAACCACTGGAATCTCATATAACGAACCTGCTCCTCATAGCTTTTCCTTCAATAGCCCACAGGGGGCATGCCCTCGTTGCAATGGGTTGGGAACTGTAACAGAGGCACATGTTGAAGCTCTAATTCCAGATCCCTCTATTAGCATTAAAAAGGGTGGAATAAAACCGCTGGGAATCTACAAAAGCACCCTCATATTTTGGCAGCTGGAGGCTATTGCTAGCAAGTATGGCTTCAGTCTTGAAGACCCAATTGAGGTAATTCCGGAGGAGGCCATCAACATAATTCTTTATGGCTCGGATGAGCCGTTTCGCGTTAAGTCACCCGTTCAAGGGGTGAATACCACCTACCAGATGAGTTTTACTGGCGTTCTTGACTACCTTGGCGCCGATGATGAGGAACCTGCATCAAGGTCTAAGAATGGTGCTGACCAATACCTGCGTTTTACGGTTTGTCCAGAATGTAAAGGTGCACGTTTACGTAAGGAGGCACTCTTTTTTAAGGTTGCCGAGAAGAACATTGCCGAGCTAAGCAGTATGGACCTAGATACCCTCTTGCAATGGTTTAGCAATGTGGAAAAGAGGTTGAATACCAAGCAAAAGGCGATTGCCAAGGAAATTTTGAAGGAGATTCGTGAGCGTTTACGTTTTTTAAATGATGTGGGGCTAAGTTACCTCGCCTTAAACCGCAGCGCACAAAGCCTTTCCGGTGGAGAGAGCCAGCGTATTCGGTTGGCCACCCAAATTGGAAGCAAGCTGGTCAATGTGCTCTACATACTTGATGAGCCTAGCATTGGACTGCACCAGCGTGATAACCATAGGCTGATAGAGTCACTTAAGCAGCTGAGGGATGCGGGCAATTCAGTAATTGTGGTTGAGCACGATGAGGATATGATTCGCTCAGCCGACTTTGTGGTTGATTTAGGGCCGCATGCCGGCCGGCGCGGTGGAAATATTGTGGCTCAGGGTACACCTGAAGAGATATTAAAATCTGATTCCCTCACAGCAAAATATCTGAATCGAACGCTTCAAATACCTGTTCCCTCCGAAAGAAGGGAGGGGAATGGGAAGTCCATTATACTTAAAGGTGCCACTGGTCATAACCTAAAGAATGTTAGGGTGGAGATTCCTTTAGGTAAGCTTATCTGCATCACTGGTGTTTCGGGAAGCGGGAAATCGTCGTTGGTAAACGAAACTTTGCAGCCCATATTAAGCAAATTCTTTTACCGCTCGTTAAAGGAGCCGCTGCCATACGAATCAATAGAAGGGATAAAAAATATTGATAAGGTTATAGAGGTAACCCAATCACCGCTTGGTCGAACGCCACGTTCTAATCCGGCAACCTATACTGGTGTTTTCTCCGACATCCGAAAGCTATTTGAGATGACACCCGAAGCAAAAATTCGTGGTTACAAGGCTGGGCGGTTTAGCTTCAACGTAAAGGGGGGGCGGTGTGAGGAGTGTGGTGGTGCTGGTGTTCAAACCATCGAAATGAATTTTCTTCCAGATGTTTACGTGGAGTGTAAAATTTGCCGCAGTAAGCGCTACAATCGGGAAACCTTGGAGGTTAAGTATCGCGGAAAATCCATTTCGGACGTGCTAGACATGACCATTAATGCAGCTGTTGAGTTTTTTGAACCCATGCCAAACATATACCATAAGCTGAAGACAATTCAGGAGGTTGGACTGGGCTATATTACCCTAGGACAGCCCTCCACAACGCTTTCGGGTGGGGAGTCGCAGCGAGTGAAGCTGGCGGCGGAGTTAGCCCGAAAGGATACAGGCAAAACGCTCTACATCCTAGACGAGCCAACTACTGGCTTGCATTTTGAGGATGTTCGGGTACTGATGGATGTGCTTAGTCGCCTAGTGAACAAGGGGAATACCGTTATCGTAATTGAGCATAACCTAGATGTGGTTAAGATGGCCGACTACATTATTGATATGGGGTTAGAAGGCGGTGCAGGTGGGGGCGAGATTTTGTTTACAGGAACGCCCGAAGAACTCATAAACAATTCCCAAAGCTACACGGCCAAGTTTTTAAAAAATTACTTGCCTCATTAGTTGCTGGTATGCAAATTCTCATTTTCCATAAATTATTGGAGGAAGGTGTTTAACTTTTGCAATGAATAATTAAGTAATTAGAAGAATCCTATGGCAAAAATGGTTGAGGTTATCTGTGAGAATAACCATGCTAAGAAACTCTATACACCTGGAGTTACCCTAATGGAAATTGCTGCCGACCAAGACATTACATTGGCTAATCCCATCTTGGGTGCAATGGTAAACAACCAGATTCATGAGCTTGATTACCAAATTTTCAACCCCAAAACGGTCTTCTTTTTCGATATTGCACACCCTGCCGGCATAAGAATGTATCAGCGTTCTCTCTTTTTTGTACTAGAAAAGGCAATACGTGATATATTGCCCGGTAAGCGACTCTCGGTGGAGCATTCTGTTTCTAGGGGATTTTACTGTGAGATAGAGGGTTTTGAGGGAAGCATTCCACTTTCGCTTGCCTTTACCATTGGCGATAGAATGAGGGAGTTGATCAATCGGGATATACCCTTTACGAGTGAGGAAAAGCTCACCACTGAGGTTCAAAGCTATTACAAAAATCAGGGTTACACCGAGAAGGCAATGCTTCTAGAAACCCGGCCACATTTGTATACCACCGTTTACTTTCTCGACGACCGCATGGATTACTTCTACGGTTGTATGGTTCCTTCTACAGGCTATCTTAAGAAATTTGACCTGGTAAAGTACTACGATGGCATGTTGCTAATGGTGCCCAAGCGCAGTAATCCTGATGAGATGGAAGACCTTATTCTGCAGGATAAGATGTTTGAGATTTTTCGGGAGTATAAGCGTTGGATTGATATTCTAGGAGTAAGTTCAATTGGTTCCATAAACAAGATGGTGTTGTCAGGAAAGGGGGATGAGCTAATTAAAGTTGGGGAGGCGCTGCACGAGAAAAAGGTGGCGCACATTGCTGATGAGATATACACGCGGAGGGAGAATGTTAAGGTTGTCCTCATTTCCGGTCCCTCTTCATCTGGGAAAACCACCTTTGCAAAGCGGTTGGCGGTGCAGCTTCTTGTTTCAGGACTAAAACCGGTGACCATCTCCCTCGACAACTATTTTGTGGATAGGGAGCATACACCACTCGATGAAAACGGCGATTACGATTTTGAATCAGTTGATGCTCTTGATATTGAATATTTCAATTCTGATTTGCTCAACTTGCTTTCGGGAAAGGAAATAGATGTTCCTAAGTTTTCGTTTGAGAATGGAAAACGCTTTTTTGACGGCACAAAGCTCAAAATTGACGAGAAAACGGTGCTACTTATCGAGGGAATTCATGCCCTGAATCCTCTTCTTACTCATCTAATATCGGATGAACGCAAGTTCAAGATTTACGTCTCTGCGCTTACCAGCCTTTCTATTGATGGCCATAATCGGATACCTACCACGGACAACCGGCTGATTCGCAGGATAATTCGGGATTTTCGTTACCGAGGATACTCTGCCCTTAACACCATTAGCCGATGGGAGAGCGTTCGCCGAGGTGAGGACAAGAATATTTTTCCCTTTCAGGAGGAGGCCGATATAATGTTTAACTCCTCCCTAATATTTGAGCTTGGCGTGCTAAAACGGTATGCTGAGCCAGTGCTAAGGGAGGTTCCAACCACCGTAAAAGAGTTTGCAGAAGCCGAACGGCTCCTGACTTTTCTTGAGAATTTTGTTCCCATCAACGACAATGAAATACCACCAACCTCAATTATTAGAGAATTTTTAGGTGGAAGTAGTTTCTCCTATAAGTAACTTCACATGGTAAAATAGTGAGGTTCTTAGTGAAAATGGGAAAGAAATGAAAGTGTTCTTTCCCATTTTCTTTCTAGAGCAGCCTCAAAAGTTGTTTAAAATCAGAATTAGCGTTGATTTTTGCAATGAGATTGACCTTTTTATAAATTAGTCTAACAATCAGAAATACAGATTGATAATTAATATGATGAGTAATTTTCATATTTTTAATCTCTGCATTTATTAATTTTTTCAGGCATTGTATATTTTTCTGCTACATTTTTCATTAATTTGCTATAAGTTACAAATTCGCATATTGGCAGCTCTATGATTAAGTCGCTTGTGCTTCTT
>DATKTT010000294.1:0-15812 GCA_035530955.1 Williamwhitmania sp.
CCCGCAGAATTGCTGTGCTGAACTGCATTGCGAAGGATGTTTCCTACCATGATTGACGCCAGCTCTGCATTGCCAATCCATGTTGGTCTCGAAGCAATATTGTAATTTACTTTCAACTGCTTTACCTCCATAAAATCGGATAGCTGTTCCAGTAACTCCTGAATCAGTGTCAATACATCAACCTCCTCCTCCATCTTAAATTGCCTATTCTCAATCTTCACAAGCAGCAGCAACGTTGAGTTCAGCCGTGATAGCCGTAACGCATGCTGGTAGGCACTGTGTACCTGGTCAACCTTCTCGTGCGGCAGCGACGAATCCTGCATTAGCGTTTCAAGCTTGGTAATGATAAGGGTGAGCGGAGTTTGTATTTCGTGTGAGGCATTTTCGGTGAATGACTTCAATGCCTTGTAGTCGCTTTGAACCTTGGTGGTGAGGTGCTCCAGAGCAGCGTTCATCTCCTGAAATTCAACTATGCTGGTTGTTGGCAAGTTGAGTATACCGCCATCGGCCACATTGAATTGCTGGAGCCGATGTAGAGTAGCGTAAAAAGGATGCCAAATTCGCTTACTAAGAAAAAGTCCTATCAAATAAAAACCAAGCAGAAGCAAGGCATAAACTACCCCAATGGCAGTACCAATGGCAACCAGCAAATCCTGCTGCTCCAGCAACGATGTTCGCACTGTAATTTGGTAGTAGCTATCGCCAACTTTTGCAACGGATATTAGCTGTCGGTATGGCTCACTATCTCCCTCAACGGTATCTGAAATCTCTATGGTAGCAATAGATGGCGCGGCAATCATGGTGCTATCAATTCTGTTGACTACCATCATTGGAGGAATCGAAAACGGTGGCTTACCCTGCTTTATGTAGCTTACTAAATCGTCGTGCTGAGCCTTTAGCGCCTCATCGGTCTCCTGTTGCTGAATTCGGAGTATAGCAAAAAACAATCCAGCACCTGCCAAGGCCAGTAGCACAGCTGTCATCACAAGTTGATAAGCCGAAGTAACTCTTATTAACTTCATTCGTCGCTCCATTTATAACCAAACCCATACACCGTCTTGATGTAATCCTTTGCCCCCTTTTCCATCAACTTTCGGCGTAAGTTTTTAATGTGAGTATATATAAAATCGAAGCTATCCACCATCTCAATATGGTCGCCCCAAATATGCTCTGCTATAGACTCCTTGCTCAGCGTGGCATTTTTGTTCACCACCAAGTAAACCAACAAGTCGTATTCCCTTTTGGTAAGCACAATGGGGGTTTCTTGAACCGTGACAAGCCTATCCTTTGTCTCGATGGAAATTTCGTTAAAGTTTAACTTGTCACTTCCTTCAAAGAATCTACGTCGTAAAAGGGCATTGATGCGGGAGTTGAGCTCGGCAAGGTGAAATGGTTTGGTAAGGTAATCATCGGCACCTAGGTCTAGACCGGAAATCTTGTCGTCCAGCGCCTCCCTGGCAGAAATAATTAGGACTCCCGTATGTGGATGAAGTTTTTTGATAAGAGGTAGCAGGGAAAGGCCACTTCCCCCGGGCAAATTTATATCCAGCAGCACCACGTCGTAGGCAAACCCAACAAGTTTTTGCTCTCCCTCGACCAGATTTGCGGCAACCTCACAAACAAAGCCGTTCTTTGTCAGATAGTGCAAAATATCCTCGGCCAGAGATTGCTCATCCTCAACAACTAGAATTTTCATACTTCAAATATACCTCTTCAATTCTGAAGAAAATTAGAAGTTGGAGATTCGGAACATCACATTAAAGTCATTTACGCTCATATATAGCCAGCAAACCCTTATCTTTGAACAATAAATGGCAGATACCACATCTTCCATGTTTTCAACCATAAAGTTAAGATTATGTCGAACAACGAAATACTCAAAAAGCTGCGGGTTGCGCTACACCTTCGCGACGACCAAATAGTTGAAATTATGAAGCTGGTGGACTTCAACATTACAAAAACTGAATTGGGGGCATTTTTTCGGGCGGAGGACCATCCAAACTACAAAACTTGTGGTGACCAAGTGCTGCGCAATTTTCTGAACGGGTTGATAATACACCTAAGAGGACCTTTAGCGCCAAAGAAGGAAGCATCAGACAATCCGGAGTAAGATTCGACTTCCCGCTTTGAAAGAATAGTAGAAAAGGAAATTTCAGAATAGCTGACTCACTCATCAGCTAGTGAGCAAGTTTTAGCCTATCAAATTTTGGCTAATAAAATGCCACAACCGGCTCAGCCTTCCTCTTTTTTCGGTGGTTGAGCCACTGCTGCCCCTTGTAGCAGAGGTACGACGATGCAGCACCGATTATCGCCCCTGCGAGGACATCGCTAGGATAATGCACACCCAAATGCATGCGCGAGTAACCAACCGTTGAAGCCCAGGCAAAGGAGGGCACAATTACATACCACTTAGGATAGGCTAAACTGAGCGAGGTGGCGGTTGCAAAGGCTGACGAGGTGTGCCCCGAGGGAAATGAGTAGCTGCCCCCAGCCGAAAGCTTTTCAATATCGGGATAGGTGGTAAATGGTCTTGGTCGTTTTACTGAATATTTCAAAACCGTTGTCATGGCGCTGGAAAGCAGAAAAGCCGAGGCTATGGTAATTCCATCCGACTTAATCTGCGGGTCGCCCTTAATTAAACCAACACCCAAAATAATGGCCGGGGTAGCAATGCTCACTGCTGCCTCGCTATTCGACATGAACTGCATGGTTTTATCCCAGTGCTTATTTCTATCCAGATTTATGGTTCTGAGTATCCTAATGTCGAGATTTTGACCGCTGATAACACCAGCTAAAATTAGGAAAACGAAGGTGAAGGAGAAAAATCGTGTCATATTTTTTGAAATATATGGATGCAATAATAACAAAATATTCTGAGGCAATTCTGTGTTTTGCATCTTGCAAAAAAAATAGCCACAAACTACTCCAGCCAATGGAATTAAAACCATCGATTGGAGCAGCCTGTGGCCAACCAACTAATAATTTGAATTGAGATTAACTCTTTTCGTCGGAATCTCCATTTAGTGGCGAGTACCAATCAATCTTTCTCGATATGCGCATCACCGCTGCCAATGCTACAAACAGGCCAATGCTACCCATAATGAGGGCGTAATCCTCCAGCTGCAGAATGGTGAACAGGAACAGGTAGAGCACAACCAGAATGCCAATCAGCATTATCGACTGCTTTTTATTCTTGAAAATGGCCACCGCATAGGATCCAATGAGCGAGATGGTGGCTATGGCTGCCAATATATAAGCAATGGCAAAGCCCAGCTGCTCGCTCAGGGAGATAAGCAGCGTGTAGAACACGCATAGCGCAAGGCCAACCAATATATACTGCACCGGGTGAATCTTCCGGCGATTAAGTATTTCGGAGAACAAGAATACCATAAAGGTGAGGGCAATGAACATCAGCGCATACTTAGCCGCCCGCTCCGATTTTTGGTAATGGTCAACAGGGAAGAGCAGCTTAACTCCAAAGGCTGACTCGTTAACATCGTAGGTGCTTCCAATCCACGTCTGAGGGAAATTCCGGTTCAGACTCAAAACCGTCCAGTCGGCGGTAAATCCCTTTGGTCCAACGTTTCGGTTGTCGGGCAGGAAGGCGCCATCGAAGCTGGGTGTTGGCCAGGTTGACTGAATGGCAATTTTGGAAACTTTACCCACAGGAACAAAGCTGAGGGCACTGCTTCCCTTTAATTTCAGGATAATGCTGTAAGGATAAACGCTAGCGGTATCGAATTTCACACGGGCAGAAACGCCCTGCTTTATAATATCTTGGTTGTCGAGACCTGGGGTTACCTCATAATCAACACCATTGAAGGTTATTTTTAGGTCGTTTTTTATGCCTCGCATATCGGGAATCCCAAGCGAAACAAAAGCTTCGTCCCATAAAATATCGTCCGGGCTAATCTTCCATTCGCTAAAGTCTGGATGACGGAAATTTCCAGAAAACTGGAGGTCGGCAGTGTAAACAATCACCTTATAAATGCCACGGTAGCGAATTTCGGGCTCCATCTTGCCCGTAATATTAAGCTGATCGGGCAGAAAATGAGCATAATCACGCATTACAACCTGCTTGCCATCAACAATACTTCTTCGCATATAGGGCACCGAAATAATAGGTCCGGCAATGGTTTGCTCGTTGCCCCACTTACTGCTTATTTCCCTAACCACCTCCTCGCTATTGGCTTGTCGCTCGAGAATTAGGCTGCGAATCATGGCAGCCGGAATTAGCAGGAAGAGGGCCAGCATGCCCACCACAAAAATTTTTACAGATACCGATTGCGATACCCATTTGCGTAAATCGTTTGTTGCCATAGTTAACTGGATTTTAGATAACAATTAAACGAATTTTCAACAAAAAAAGTATGCCTTTCAATTAAAAATCCAATGTGTCGTGATTGGATTACGCTATTTGAAATAATCCTTTAGTAACTGCTAATACAGAAGATAAAAAAGCCTGCCTCCACACGTTAATTAATAGACGCAGAGGCAGGCAAGCGTGTTAAAAAACGACCCTATACTTCCTCAACCAAAACTTCTTCCTCCAACCCAGAGGCCGATTGCTTTAGCGCTACCACCTCCATCGATGAAAACACCCTATCCATATCGAGCAGCATTACAAAAGACTCTCCGCTCTGGACAATGCCCTCAATAAACTCGGCCCGATACCGTTCCCCAATACTTGGAGCATCCAGCACCTTGTCCTGCTCAACTTCGAGCACAGCCTGTACCGAGTCCACCAATACGCCCACCTCTACGTGGCTTCCATCCATTTCTATCTCCATAACCACGATGCATGTATTAGATGCATAAACCGTGGGCGACATCCCAAACTTCATTCGGATATCGATTACCGGTAGGGCTTTTCCCCGCAGGTTTATGATACCCTTCATGAACGGGGGCGCCTGTGGCACCTCCGTTATCTTGGAGAGCTCCAATATGCTGAGGACCTTCCCCGCATTGGCAGCAAACTCCTCCTCCCCTAACCTGAAGGAGAGGTATGAATCGATGTGTAACGCCTTGTTCATATAAAAAGCCTCCTATTTATTAATGCAACAACATAAATAGCGGACACCCTAGAATTTCTCATACGCTGAATCGCCGTTGGAATCTGCCAAATTATACTCTCTACCCATGCTACTTTTACCCGCAGTAGGCTTGGGGGCATCCTCTCTATGCAGATGAGCTACCGCCGTTTTTATTGCACGTTGTTGTGGTTTACTACCTCCTCTATTTTTTGCCTTTTGCCCCTCTTCAACCCTGAAGTAGGAAACCACATCCCGAAGTTGCTCTGCCTGGCTGGCAAGCTCTTCCGATGCTGTAGCCATCTCCTCTGAGGCTGCTGCATTTTGCTGGGTAACTTGGTTCAGCTGCTGGAGGGCGCTATTCACCTGTTCGGCTCCACTGGTTTGCTCAACGCTTGCCGCAGCAATCTCTTGCACCAACTTAGCTGCTCGCTCAATTTCTGGAACAACCTGCGTGAGCATCTTCCCCGCGTCATCCGAAAGTAGAACACCCTTTTTTGAAATGCGCTCAATTTCCTCAGCAGCCACCTTGCTCCGCTCTGCCAACTTTCTTACCTCGGCGGCCACAACGGCAAATCCACGCCCCTGCTCACCTGCACGTGCAGCTTCCACGGCAGCATTAAGAGCTAAAATATTGGTTTGAAAAGCAATATCTGAGATTATGCTCACCTTATCGGCTATCTCCCGCATGGCGGTAATACTCATCTGAGCGGCATCATTGCTCTTTTGGATACGCTCGGCACCAGTAATTGAAATCTTTTCTGCCGCTTGCGCATTATCGGTATTTTGTTCAATGTTTGCAGCCATCTCCTCCATCGACGCGGACACCTCCTCAGCAGATGATGCCTGCTCAGATGCCCCCTGAGACATCTCCTGCGAGGTATTGCTCATCTGTAAACTAGCCGAGAGAATATTCTCGGAGCCCGAAGCAATGTTCGTTACAACCTCTCTCAACTTCTCTACCATCAGCTGCATCGCCCGCGACAACGCACCAATTTCATCCTTGCGCTGCATGTACTCGCTAGCAAAGTCCAGGGTAAGGTTACCTTGGCTAATTACCTCCGCGTGAGCAACCCCTTTACCAATACCAGTGGTTATGGAACGGGTTACCACGAGCCCTAAGATTATTGCCAAAACAACGGCAATAACAATAATTCCAACCATTAAGGAGGAGGAGGAATTTGCGGCGTCTTCGTTGCTCTTGGCCGTATTCTGTGCAATGCTGAACTTAGAGGCAACAACCTCGTCCATGGCCTTCTGAAAATTTGCATTGGCTACCTGCATCTCTCCTTTCATCAACCCTACGGCTTGGTCTACCTCCCCGGCTTTAATGTGCTGTTCCATTGATGGAAGAAAAGATAGATACTTGTCCATATAGTTGGTTACTTCCCGATAAGCCTTTTTTCCTTCATCTGTCAAGAGGGAGGCCTCAAGCAATTTACCAGATTCGTCAAACTGCTTCTTTAGATCAAAAATCCTATCATAAAAAACCTGACCCGCAGCCATATCCTTTGCAAAGATGAAATCGCGCACATTAACACGGATGCGCTGAAATGCGACATTCATTGTTGAGACCTCTCCTATTGGTAAGGTTACCTTTTTGTATAAAGTGTCGTCATCCGTCTGAATTTTGTTAATATTCATAACGCCAAAAATACCCACAACCATGGTTAGAATGGCCATGAGAATGTAACTCGCTAAGAGTCTTGTTCCAATCTTAGTGTCAGAAATCTTCATTGTAGTTAACAGTTTAGGGTTTGCTAAAGAAAAGTTAACAAAGCTAACGAGTAAACCATTTTATACCACAGGAATTGGATTGATTTATGTTTATCAAAAAGCTGATATATGTCATTCACCACAATGACTTGTTGCGTCAAAAAACAAGGGTCTACATATCTTTGGTAATAAATATGGCAAACCCAATGTCACTGTGTTTTTCCAAAAGAATTGGCTAAAACAATAAAACTCTACATGAACTTTGACTAAGGGTAAGCAGCCCCTGCTATTATAGATGCAGTACATGGCCCAAGAAAAAAACGGAAGCCGAATTTTATAGCTCTAGTAAAAGAATAGACAAACATTTGCCCAGCGCTTTTGAAAGGCAGCATTATTCAACACAGCGTATAGAGGCTATGCTACGTAAAAAAAAATATTAGATAAGCAGTTGCTGCTACTTCCAACTCTTCATTTTATACCACCTATTGGCAAAAAGGAAAATAATTAGATAGCAAGGGATCAAAATCCAGTAGGCGTTTTGAGAGCCTACCAAATCGGATAGGTAGCCCCAAACTAAGGGAAGAATGGCTCCGCCAGCAATAGCCATTATGAGCAAGGCTGAACCCGTTTTAATAAATCGGCCAAGGCTATGAATGGAAAGCGGCCAAATGGCCGGCCACACAATGGCATTAGCAAGGCCCAGAAGGGCAATAAACATTACCGAAAGAAATGGGGTACTAAATATGGCAGCGACAGTTAGAAGAATACCCAGCACCGCTGAAATTTCGAGTGCTCGGCGTTGTGTTACGACCTTCGGTATTAAAACTATTCCCAACAGGTATCCCACAATCATGGCACCAAGCGTAAAGGAGGTAAACATCTTGGCCGTGCTGATGGGAATTCCCAGTGAGATTCCATAACGTATGATAGTATCACCAGCGACTACCTCGGCGCCAACGTAAAAGAACAGGGCAACCACCCCCATGATAAGGTGTGGAAATTGGAAGATGTTGGTCTTACCTTCAGCAGGGGCCCCAACTTCGCTTTCAGCTTCGGCTTCCACCTCTGGCAGGGGTGAAAAGCGAACGAACAGTGCGAGCAGTACCAATACTCCCGACATAACCAAATATGGGGCAATCACGCGGGCTGCAAGATTATCGAGAGCAAGAGCACGGGCACTACCATCGAGCTTGGCTAAACTGGCAACGAAGACGTCACCATCGTGAAGAATAAAGTAGGCAAGAATTAACGGGGCAACCACTCCTGCAACCTTATTGCAGATGCCCATAATGCTGATGCGTCGAGCAGCCGTTTCGGTAGGCCCAAGTATGGTGATGTAGGGATTGGAGGCGGTTTGAAGTACGGCTAGGCCAGTACCCATAACAAAAAGGCCCAACAGGAATAGACCATACGTACGGGTGTAAGCAGCAGGAATAAAAATTAAGGTGCCTACTGCCATTACCAGCAGCCCAAGCATCATTCCTTTCTTAAAACCAGTTTTCTCCAGCACCCAAGATGAGGGAAGCGCCATAACCGTATAGGAGATATAAAAGGCAAATGTTACTAGGAGTGCCTGAAAGTTAGAGAGTTCGCAGGCAATTTTCAGATAGGGAATAAGTATGCCATTAAGCCAAGTAACAAAACCAAAGATGAAGAAGAGTAACCCGATTAGAATAATGGGGAGCGCATTGCTTCCAGCCTTTGCAGAGCGATTGTTGGACATAGCTGTTACGGTTTAGCCTACAACCTAAAAACGTTACCATGGGGTTGTATGGAACACAAAGGTAAAAATTTGGCAATACCGGACAACGGCTGAACGGTTAAATGTAGGTCAAATAGCAACACTGCATCACCAGTAAAAATGCCTTTGCTTATGAATTCAATTCGGATGAATAAGCCATAGTATGAAATGGAAAACAAAAAAGAGGCTGCCCATTGGACAGCCTCTAATTTCTACTATACTTCAGTTCTACATGAAGTAGCTATTGTTTATGGATTTAAAACAACTCTTTGAGAGTATGTCTTACCATCAACAACAAGCTTAACAATGTAAATACCTGAAATAATGTTGCTCGAAATCCTATTCAAACCCACTGAAAGTTTGGTTGTTTGATAAACAGAGATACCAAGAATATTGCAAACCGTAAGGTTGGCGCTGCTCTTCATGCCGGCGATGTCTACGTAAAGCGTTGCTCCATCGGAGTAAATCTTAACAACATCACTAGCATTTGGATTAATCCCTGTATTTGGTGTAATCTCAAAGGAAGCAGTTTGTGTTCCTTCATAATTAACATCATTTACAGTTGCAACAACCGCATAGGTTCCAACTTCTGTTGGTGCAGTGGGCAAACCATTATAGGTAACATCAACAGCCAACCCCACTGGGTCAGTAGTAACTGTTACAGACTTTGGTGTTCCGTCATGCATCTGCGACAAATCGGAAATGGTAACGGTAGCTAGGCTCTTATTAAGAACAGTAACAGTCCAATCAACAGAGGTTGATTCATCCTCAGAAACAACGGTATAAACCAACGGGGTGGTAAAGTTGTTGGTTGTAGTACCCGACAGCTGAGTAATGCTACCTACGTAAACACTTGCATTGGGGGATACCTCAAACACAGGGGTTAGCATTGATAGATCGGAACTATAATTAACCATAACCTTAACGGTATGGTTAACGGCATCGATAACCGTTGTACCAGCCTCCTCGTTAGGAATAGTAAAGTCTATCAAATCGGCATTAGAATTTCTAGCATCAACAGTAATGCTATAGTTCTTAATAAACCTGCCATTCTCAGACTGAACGGTAACCATCAAAGGTTGTGAATAATCAATGGCAGATACCTGAGGGCTGGCCTGTGCAACTCCATTAATCAACAACGTTGCACCAGAAGATATGGTGAACCGTGCTTTCAGTGAAGTAATGTCGATTCCAGAGGCCACCTTCTTGTAGAAATTATTGCCGTTGGCATCCAATGTAATTGCACTAGTCAATGTTGGATTATCTCCTATCTCAAATGAATAGGCAGTTAAATCACAATCAGAACCTAGATCGTTTGCCACATTTACTGTGTAATTCTGATTAATACCAACATTAAATCCAGTACCTTCTGCAGTATAAGTCAATGGTGATCCTGTAAAATCATTTGCTGTAACACCACTAACCTGAACAACACCTCCAACTTTAATTATGGATTGTTGTGACGTTGTGAACGTTGCAGTAAGATTGCTAAGATCGGCATTGTCCATTACAACATTAAAGGTATTGGTAGCCTCATCAAAAGTTGATGGAACTTTCTCCCCTGCAATATCAAGGCTAGTTAGCAACAAGCCTGGAATATTCCAAAACTTACCGTCCCCCATTCCATTAACATCGGCATAATAAACTACAGCCGTATTGTCATTTGAGGAGTAATCGTAAACATAATTTCCATCTCCCTCAATGAACTTATAGTAGGCTACAAGGCCAGCAGTATTTGCTGGATAATCTGTCATCATGTTAGCCACAATAGTTGGCTGATTAAGGCTGGAATTCCATACGCGAACCTCATCGATATTTCCGCTAGCAGACCGGATTAAGTCCGAAGGTCTGTTGCCAATACAAATTGGATAATTCGCGTTGGTCTTCGTAGCACCAGCAGTTCCGGAATACACACTCCAAGTTTGTGCAACTCCATCAATGTAAAGTGTATATACGTTACCCGATGTAACTGTAAGCGCTAGGTGCTGCCAAGTGTTTTTCTTAACACCATTGGGCACATACCAAGTAAACGAACCACTGCTCTTTGTAACACTTAATACAAAACTATTGGTACCATAGTATACACTTCCATAACTGGTATTATACCATAAGTAAACATTAGTTTTGTTGAAGATATGCCCATACGTTGCTGGATCACTAAGGTTAACCCAGCACTCAATAGTATAGTTATTTACAAGATCAATGGTAGGTGAGCCGCCTGCATAAACCGCAGTATTACTCCCGGCAACAAATGAGCCAACCACATTAGTCGGAGATATTGAAGGAGTTACAACAGAAGTACTCATCTTATCATTGTCAGGAGTTGCATCACCCACCAATTTAGTATAAACATCAATGCTATAGGTGGTATTCGATGCAGTGAGGTCAGCCTTAGTTGCAAAGGTGATGGCTGAAGTACCTCCTGCAGCAATTGGTCCTGCAATAGTTTGAACAACTTCTGCACCTCCATTTACAGTGTAGGCAACATCAATATTGCTTAGGGGAACATTCCCATAGTTTTTTACTGTTGCTGCAATTGTAGAAAGAGTGGTTCTGCTTGGTCGTAAGGTCGAGATAGCAGAAACGCCAGCATCGGAAGAAGAGGCAACAGAAGTAATGGTAGTGGTAACGCTGTTATTATCAGCATTCTCATCACCAGCAACATCAACCCACGCTTTCAAGGTATAAGAATCAGGAGTAGACAGGTCCGCGGTAGCTGTAAATGAATAAGCCAAGGACTGCCCTGCAGTAAGAGAAGCAATGGTCTCCATTACCGGGGTCAACGAGTTGATTTGATAATAGACATCCACATTTGTAAGATCTTGCGAACCGCCATTCTTTACTGTAATCGTCACTGTTTCAGCAGAGGTTTTAATACCACTTGCAGTGGGAGCCGTAATGGCCGTAACGCTAGGATCAATTAGAGGCTTATCAACGCACTCAATATTAGCGATCCAACCTATATCGTTCACCGAGCCATCTGAGGTAAACTTAAAGGTAAGTTCGCCTCCCGCAGCCGACGAGGTAAAGGAAGGAGGAAGTGCACTACCAGTAAATTGCCCCAATAAAGCAGAGGCAGTAGCAGTAGGACCATTGTAAATGTATAGGAAGTCATAGGTATCTTCCGTTGCAAACTCCGTAAAGGTTACCTTGGTATTTTTGCCAACAGCATCGGGCTGAATGGTAAGTGTGCTATTCGAGGAATTTGCATAGTTACTATACTTACCTCCACCATCAGTGAAAACACCAGAACAGGTTGCAGTAGGGTTAGTTGCTACGCCCATAATAATAGCATCGCCATTGTTTATAACTGTTGCGGTTTGCGTATTATTAGAGGTTACAGGGTCGTTTGGCCAATTAACAGAAGCCGTAACATCATGAATACCCTCTGCAGAAAAATCAGCGGTCTGAGCAAAAGGATAAGTAACTTCTGCAAATGGAGCAATAGGGCCTGGAATGGTCTCACTAACCAAGGCTCCACCATTAATTTGGTAGCTTACAGGTATATTTGAAACATCCGCGCCAGTATAGTTCTTAACCGTAACTGTGATGGTCTCAGCATTCGTAATCCCACTTCCAGCGATTAAAGAGGTCATCGCCATATCTGCCTGAGGCTCCGATATTTCTACATTGTCAATGGTTACAAAGTCGCCACTGTCATAGCTATCGTTGCTGAAATCATAGTTGCCTGAAGAGTTTATATATGTTGTATAGTTAGTTTTACAAACTGCTTCAAACTCAACATTAACAGATGAAAGACCAGCATATGCAGACAAATCATAGTAAACCGTCTTATAATTAACGGTATTAGTTGAACCGTAAATTTGCGTTCCTGCTGTATTTGAAAGGTAATCGCCATTTACTTTAACCCTAAAGTAAGACGTTCCTGCTGCTGAACGATACTTTTGCCTGTAGTCAAACTTTAAATATAGTTTACCCGTAATGGAAGAAGCATCGATATTACAGATACCCGCAGTAACCACATAATTTGGATTGCTTGTAAAACATGCAGCATCTGTTGATGCCACCCAATCAGTAGATGTTGTGGGGCCTTCAAGACGAATACCATACTTTTGAGCATCGTTTACGTACCTAACATTACCTTGGCCATAAACTCCTGTAAAGTAGAAATTGTCAGCCTTTTGAGACTCAAAACTCTCTGCAAAAGGAAGTGCGGTAACAGCAATAGATGGATTTACGGTAACAGCAAGTGACCGTTCACTCACAGCACCCGTGGTAAGGTCAATTGCCCTCACGCAATACCAGTTATTATTGCTCTGCTCAATATTAGCAATATCGTAGCTGTTGGTGGTTGCATCAGCCAAATGCTCATATACTTGTCCATTTAACTTCAACACCTCATACTTTGCGTTTGGAACGGCATCCCACTGCAATGTGAATGGACCAGCTCCATCGCAATGTGCAACACCCACCTTTACATTTTGAGGGGTAGGCATAACATTAAAAGCCTCTTTTGAAACGCTAAAAACAGAACCGTTAGAAATTCTGATTTTGGCATTTGCCGTGGTAACGGAGCTAGGCACGGTCCACAGATAACTCCGAGAGCTGGAGGGAATGCCCGAGGCAATAACACTATAGTTAACCCCACCATCAGTTGAATATTCCAAAGTGAAGGTTCCACTATAACCCTCACAATCCCAACGAATAACTTCATCGTTACCAGGAGTTAAATACTCAGTTCCTATCGGATAGGTAAGTTGAAGTTCAGGCATAACCACATCGTACACAATAGCAAATTCCTGCTTCCCATCTGGAATTGCATAACCATCAACATTAATGGTATATTCACCTGCAGCAGGGTGATCTAATGTAACCTGCTCCATGTTATTCAAGCCATCATAGTCACGAACTGCAGGTGCAGATGGATTTGAAGGGTCAAGAACCCAAGGTAAAGTTATATTACCATCGTGTGAAACACTCAAATCAAGATCATTAACAAGAATATACTGATCACCCGGTGTGCCAGCAACATCGGTCCATGCCAACATTACCCTTAATGCAACAGCACCTGCAGGAACAGTAATGGTTTTAGTTGCAGTAGCAGCCTGACCTACACTATCAACATAATATGTATTCCGCTCCATTACCTGGACAGCACGATATCCGTCGATTTCACCGTACCCGAACTTGTAGTCTGGACCTGGATTACCAAGATCGTGTGCCGTATTGAAGGCCAACGCTCTTAAAAAAGAGGAAATTGGACGCTGTCCTCCATGGGTGTCTTTATACCGTTGGTAGACCAAAGCCATGGTTCCAGCAACCCCAGGAGTGGCCATGGAGGTGCCGCTCATGTAACCATAGCCATCGTTAAAAAAAGTGGAGTATACATCAACCCCGTCACCGCTAATATTAGGAATAAGCCTTCCGTCATAAGAGGGACCAAAACTGCTAAATGAACTCATATTATCTGTTGCATCAACAGCGGCAACCATAAGGGAGTTCTTCATGTTCTTTGAGGTTGTATTGTAACCTCCTGAGCATACCGTTTGATTATTTCCTGCGGAAAAAACATACAGGAAGTAAGGATACCACCCAGCAATTAGGTCCTCATTATGATCGGTGCCATTGTATGCAAAGGGGTTAGGGCACGTGGTTACGTTATATCCCCACGAGTTGGAAGTAAGTTCAATACCGTCGTTGTCCAAAGAAAGTAATCGCTCATAAGGAACACTTAGCCCATTGGATTGGGTGTTGAAATTCCATGCATAGACCAGTGCATCAGGAGCCATACCACGAGCAATAGGATCGAGCAAACCTGCTCCTGCAATTGTCCCGCAGGTATGAGTTCCATGGTCAGTAGTATGCATCTCATACTCTCGGTTTGTAACCCGACCATTAAAGTCCCTATGATTTTCGACATCAGCATCCCATAGCCCAACCTTAACACCCTTACCCGTTAATCCGTAGCCTAAACCACGAATGGAAGAGTTTAAAACATTGGCCCGGTGGAGAGTTCTACCATGGTTGTTTTCTAACTCGGCAGGAGGAGCAATTGGTTCGATATTTTGAACCCAGTCGAAAGAGGCAATTTTAGCCAGATCGGCAATAGAAACTATTGCTGAGAATTGGTGAAAAACACCCTCCATTTGGACATTTCCCATTTTAATATTGGCAAGGCCACTTTTCACAGTTGCCTCATCAATATCCCTAAAAAAGGTAATAACAACTTTCACATAGCCATTATCCACCTTTGCATAGTCCGGAATATTCCCGCTGGCTAACTGTTTCTCTATTTTATACTCAGGCTTAACCTCCATCAAGGAGCGAATATTTTTTGAATCGTTCCTAGTAATGGAGTAAAACTGCGATGAAACAGAAACATAGTAGGCATGACCATGAAGGTAGTCCAGCAGGGTAATTCCCTGTGCCTTTAATTGTTTTTGCTCCTCAATGGTTGGGATTGAGTTAAACTGGAGAATAAAATGGGTTGCATTTGCAGCAGCCCGTTTAACCCCTTCAGCAGGTAGTCCTTTTCTCACTTCCTGAAAATTAGCAGGCGGAGAAATTGAACTCCCATTAATTGTGACAGTGTACAGATCCTGGCTGCGTCTCTGCGCCCATCCAGACCCCACTACCATCAACATAGTCATTAGTAGTAAAACTTTCTTCATAAATTGGTTAATTAGGTTGTTGAGATTTTCTAGCCACTATTTCTAATGTGGCTGATCAAATTTATGACATATTTTGATTCGAAATGATATTTGTCATTTCTCTTTTTCTATTTATTTTCAAAAACTAATAAAATATAAGGTTTAAGTAGACTACTTAAGAATTTACCTCATGAAAATTTTATGATGGAAGATTTCTTGGCACAAAAGAATTCCATATTCTCAGGAAATTTTGCCTAGAATATTTAAACGAATGAAACAAATATGGAAAAAGGGAACTTGGGCGTTAAACACCCTACTAGGAATAAAATACTGGGAGTAAAAAGCCCCATTCCTTACCTGAAAGCAAACCAAAAGATTAGCTGTTAATGGGCTCTACCCGAGGCAAACGCGTAGACCTTTTCCATAAACTCCTTGCCTATTGCTCCGCTCAGGCTATTTCGAAAATCGCCCTTTTCAGGGTGCCACTGAACAGCATTTAAGTATCCTTTGCCCTCGGGATTCAGCCACTCGTATGCCTCAACAATTTTATCATCGGCAAAGGCCGTTGGGCGAAAGCATGGTGCCAAAGTTTTAACCGCTTGGTGGTGGACAGATACCACCTCAAATGATTCTGCCCTTGCAATTTTGTAAAGGTTACCGGTGGCATCCAAGTTCACCTTGTGATACATCAGCTGCTCATTCTTCGATTTATGG
>DATKTT010000295.1:0-14188 GCA_035530955.1 Williamwhitmania sp.
GTAGTGCTGCCGTTACACCATAGGTCAGTGCCGCATTTTATTGCGGTGCAAATGTAATAATTTTCTTTTTTGTGCCAAGCACCTCAGCTTAAAATCTAGTTTTTTGTGTCTGTATTTTGTAGCCCATCATCGGTCAAGCGAAAGTATCCGCCTGCCATATAGCCTGCTACATAGTTGAAGCTGTTGTTTGACTGTTGCAGGAGCGAGTAGAGGTTGGAGTCGAAATGGATTACGGTACCTTCGGGAATGGTGAGGTTAATAATTGCCTTCTGGTTGCGCCATTTTTTGTCCTTACTAAAGGTTAATACCGGATCAATGGTTAGCGTATCCCTGCTTAACGAAGATGAGACATCAATTGAACTCGCATTTTGTTTCGCCATTGTTGTAGTTATTCCTCTCGAATAGAGATCGGTAGATACGCTAAGTGGTTGGTCCTTGCCATTTATGATATTAAGATTTGCAAGGGTCATGATATTTTTTCCGTCGGAGTAGATCTTAACGTTATCATCGTTGAAGTCCATCCTAGTGTTGCAGAATGTTGGGAGAGATGCCATATCGGGTGAAGCAATATAGAGCGTATCTGGCTTTGCATTTTCGAACTGTTGCGAAGTTTTAACCCACTCGCCATGCTTAAAGCTGTTGAGTTCCGATACCCCATACACCAATCCAACTGCCAGTGCTGCTACCCAAATAACTAGTGCCGAAAGTCCAATGGCCCTGTCGTTTGCCTTAAACTTAAATGCAAGACGAAGGCCAAGGTATATTAGGCCAATGGTAGGAATTAGAATTAGCAGGACGCCAGGAATGGTGATGCCCCAAAATCCAGATTGTCCAACAAATACGGAAGCTAGGTCACGAATGTAGAAGTGACAGTTCATAGTGCTGTCGGTGATGAAATCGCTCGGGCCAAAAAACATGATAGCTAACATTGCGACAATAAGGGAAACTCCAACAATAATGAATGTTGCAGCGAATATCCCAAAAATTATTTTGAAAAACACCTTGAGTATTTTGGCAAAAACGAGCAAAATTTCACCAAATACAGAACCTAAACGATTCATAAAGCTGCCACCTCCAGTTCTCCTTCTAAGACTTTCGGACGCCTCCTTGAACTCCTCCTCAACTTTTGATTTCACTGAGTGAATATTGAATGCATCTCCGTGCATCTCCATCTTTTGACGATGGGTTTTTGCAACCGGAACTATTGCCCATAGCACAATGTAGCTTAGCAAAGCAAAGCCGTTGCCAAAAAGAAGAAAATGATGATTAAATAGGGGAATCAAAAAGAGTAGAATAAACACAACCCTGAACAGAATAGGATCTGAGTTGAAGTAAACCCCCAGTCCAGAGCAAACCCCACCGAAAACGCTGTTCTCTTTATCTCTAAAAAGCCGCTTGGGGTAGCGCCTAAACCCTTCAGAAGGTTCTTGTTCTGCACTATCACCGTCGATTGACTCTATCTGTTCCGGTGTTCCAATCTGGGCTATTACCTTTTTTGCCATTGTCGCCGTTATGGTAACATCTTTGCTCTCCTGCATCTCGACAAGCAGTTCCGCTACTCTGGCTTCAACGTCATCTCCTATTTCTTCGGCTCCCGGCTTTCCGGCAAATTCTTTTCGAATGTCGGCAAAGTAGTTGCTCAGAATGGTGTAAGCCTCGTCGTCCAACTTAAAGGCCACACCGCCTATGTTTGAATGAATTACCTTTTCCATGGTTTGCTACTTGTTTTCTCTGATTTTTTTGACAGTTTCGACCAACTTACTCCAGGCGGAATCTAGGTCCGCT
This sequence comes from Williamwhitmania sp., assembly GCA_035530955.1. Lineage (GTDB taxonomy): Bacteria > Bacteroidota > Bacteroidia > Bacteroidales > Williamwhitmaniaceae > Williamwhitmania. Next base: position 1,786 of record DATKTT010000295.1, read on the forward strand.
AGAAAATCTTTTCCCTTATCAGTAAGAGAGTAGTATTTGCGAGGTGGCCCTTGTGTGCTCTCTTCCCATCGATAGTTGAGTAGCCCTTGGTTTTTCTGACGAGTCAAGAGCGGGTAAAGCGTTCCTTCTACTACTATCATTTCGGCCTCCTTAAGCTGCTGTATAATGGAGGTTGCATAGGCATCCTGTTTGGAAAGAATGGAAAGAATGCAATACTCCAAAACACCTTTACGCATTTGGGCCTTAACATTTTCTGCGTTCATGGCTCTATTTTTTTATTGCTTTTTTGAAAAAATCTCATTGAACTCATTGGCTACTGCCCTTCTAATGTTTTCAACCGTTATGGGTTCTCCCCTCATTTCCAACTTTTGGGCAGGGGTAACCGCCTTGGGAATTGCAATCCAAAGTAAGAGGTAGAGAATCACGCCGGAGAAAAAGGTGAAAAAGGCAAGTATAAAAACTAGCCTGAAGATAATTGGATCAACTCTCCAGTAAAGCCCCATACCGGAGCAAACGCCACCTAGAAATCGATTATCGGGATCCCGGTACATCCGGCGATAGGGTTTGCCAGTGTGGGTTCTAGATCCCTCATCGAATGAGCCTGCTTGGTCGGGCTTCCCCATAATGGTTATTACCTCTTCGACCATCGATAGGGTAACCACCTGTCCAGGAATTTTTACTCGCTCCAAAAACAGCTCGGCAATACGTGCTTCCATGTCATCTAAAATTTCCCGTTTTCCCGAATCTCCAGAAAGGTTTATTTCCCAGGATTCAAGATAGGTACTAAGCACGTGGTAGGCATCCTCGTCAACTACAAACGACTGCCCTCCAATGTTAACGTTGATTGTGCTTTTCATTGTTTTATAATATTATGTTATACACTGTAAGATGTTATGCAAATATACGTTCAAAAATAAATACTATGCAATACATGGTAGTGTTATTTTGAAATTATTTTGACGAACGAAGTCGATTCGGTGTGATATGTTTTTTTATATTGCCCGAAAACAAAAGGATATGAAGGTAAGCGGTGGTTTAGCTAAAATGGAAGTATCCATTGAGCACAGCGGTTCAGTTGCTAGCTACAGTTTGGTCCTTGGCGGCAAAAGGGTGGAGATGAATGCGCTAATAGGCCAACATATTCGAATTTCTTGGTCAGGAACCATCCGGTGCCTAAGTTGTGGCGGTCTTACAAAAAAAAGTTATGGACAGGGCTACTGCTATCCTTGCTTTATTTCGATTCCAGAAACTGAGCCATGTATTTTGAGGCCGGAACTTTGTAGAGCACACGAAGGCGTGGCGCGTAGCATGGAGTGGGCAACCTCGCATTGCCTACAGCCACATTATGTATATCTTGCACTTTCGGGGGGTTTAAAAGTTGGGGTCACTCGCAAGACTCAGGTACCAACTCGCTGGATTGATCAAGGAGCTTCGAGTGCCATTTGTATTGCCGAGCTGCCAAATAGGTACCTTGCTGGAACGCTGGAGGTTGCCTTAAAAGCCAATTTTTTGGACAAGACAGACTGGCGGAAAATGTTGCGTGGCGTTGTTCCTGAGGGGATTGACTTGATGGAGCAGCGAGAGCAAGCTCGACTGCTCTTTCCTGATGACCATGCTCCTTTTTTCCTTCCAAATAACAAAGAGTTTGAAATTCGTTATCCGGTGGAGGAGTATCCTGCATCGATCGTTTCGTCCAGCCTAGATAAAGATAAAACGGTGGAAGGTATTTTGACCGGAATTAGGGGACAGTACCTAATGCTTAATGGGCAAAAGGTGATTAACCTCAGAACATTTAGCGGATATGAAGTCGTTTTTGAAACGGAATAAAAAAAGGCCGCAGAAATGCGGCCTTAATTATTTTTACCTTGATGAATGAATATCGGTAACGTCTGTTGATATCTTCAGTATTTTAGAAACTTCCCCGTGTTCGTTTACAATTGGAGTGTAGGTTTCTAAGAGCACAATGCTTTTACCGTGCATTTTAAGGTGGGTTGTGTGCTTTTTTATTTTGCCTCTCAGCAACTCGTTCCAGAACTCTTCATAGCTTTGGTCGACGAAAGAGGCCATATCGATACCGTCAGCGTGGTGCGTTCCAATAACTTCCTCTCTTGATGATCCAAGCAAGTTGGCAAATGCATCGTTAACATTAATAACATTGCCGTGCAGGTCATACTCTGCCACGTAGCTGGAGGCATTTAACGCATCAACAAGGCCTTCCATTTCGGCACCTTTTCGTGCTGACTCCTCCTGTGTGGCTTGCAACTCTTCCATGTTTTGGCGCATCTCCTCCTCCTGTGCAGCCATAATTTCGGCTTGCTGCTGCGATTGCTCCAACAGTTTCTTCGTTTTTTCGTTGATGCGTACTGTTTGAATGGTGGAGCCGATGTTTTGGGCAATCTTTTCTACAAATTCAATTTCGTGCTTTTGCAGCTTGTAGAATGAGGCAATCTCAATTACGCCAAGAATGGTATCTTCAACTTTCAGCGGCACGAGAAGAAGAACGTTCGGATTTGCATCACCAAGTCCACTCGTAACCTCAATATAGTCTTGAGGTATTTCGGTTAGGTAGATGGTGGCTTTTTCGGCAGCACAGGCACCAACCAGCCCTTCAGCCTCCTCATACGATTTGGTAAGATATTTTTTGCGGTCAAAGGCGAAAGCCGCTACAAGATCGTAATGAATATTTTGGCTATTGTCGTCATTTTTAATAAAGACACCACCCTGAATGGCATTGAGGTAACGAACAAGGTGCTTCAAAATATTGTCGGCAAGCACCTCCATGGTCTCATTGCTTTGGCGGAGAATCTCAGTAAATGAGGCAAGCCCCTTATTTGCCCACTGAACTTTCGCTTCCTCTGATTTTCTTTCCTCTTCATCCTTCTCTGCCTTGAGGAGGCTATCGCGCATGTTCAGCAGGGCTTTGCCCAAGATATCATCGTTGCTAAGCAGGTTCAGGTCTACATTTAGGTTTCCCTGTCCAATTTCAAGGGCAAAGTCGGCCTTATCCACCAAGCCGTCGATGGATATGTTAAGCGCCTTTGTCATATCATCAATCTCATCACCCGTCTTAAAGTTTTGCCGCATGGTTCTATCGACTTTACCGGTTGATATAAGACTTAAGCTTTTAGTTACCTTGCCAATTGGGGAGGTGATGCTGTTGGAAAGGAAGGATATTACCAAAACCAAAAGAAGCAATCCTATGATTCCTGTAATGATAGAGATATTGTATGCATGGTTGGCTTGGCTTAGCATTGCCTTCATGGGAACGGCAATGGCAAGGGCCCAGGGAGTTCCTGTTTGGCCAACAGTTATAGGTGAAACCGAATAGTAATACTCCTCGCCATTCTCATTATTTACTGTTAAGCTGAAGTTTTCTCCTTTCTGTATCTTATCCAGTAATTTGTATTTATCGTTCAGTTTTTTGCTGAAAGCAAAATCGTTTATGTTTTTTCCAATATAGGAAGTGTCGGGAAAAGCAATATACACACCCTTGGCAGAAATCATAAACGCATAGCTATTTTCGAATGGCTTAATCTGGTTTACGTATTCCTGAAATCTTGTAAGCAGAAGGTCAATACCGATGAGCCCAATATATTTTCCCTTCTCGAACATGGGGGAAACAAGGGTGGTCATTAGACCGCCTTTTTGAATTGCGGAGACATACGGCTCAGCAATATTTTCTACTCCTGCCGCCTTCATGGCAGCATAATGAGGTGGGTCACCAGTAAGGCTGCGTATTTCCGCCTTTGTTTTTATTTCGCCGTCCTCTCGCCAGCAGAGAAAGAATTCTCTTCCATAGGGCTTAGTCCATGTGGGATCTAAGTTGCTCAACTCCCAGCTGTCCCAAATAGCGTCAATTTGCGGATTTTTTTCAAGTACTCGAAGATACATTTGGGAGAAAAGGCTTTTCCTTTCAGCGCTTGTGAGCTGGTGATACTCCAAAAATGCTTGCGAAAAAGTTCGAACAATGGACATCTCTGCATTGAGTTTGCCCTCTATGTTCAACGCTGATTCCTCGGCTCGGGCATCGGTAAGAGCTGTTGCACTTGAGGTCGCCATTCGACGAGCCGAAAAGCTTATATATCCAATAGTTACAATAAAGATTGCGATTACTGTTGACAGGATAAAGAGTTGTATCTTCTGTCGAATTTTAAGTTTGAAAACCATAAGCGTAAAGTTTGGCGAACTAGAAGGGTAAACTTACTACTATTTTTTAAAATGCCCAGCGAAATCATTTTTCAAAAACACCTCGCATTTGGCAACACTAATAAAATTTTTAATTCACTGCAATGGAATGTTGAAGTGCTTAATTTAATATCTTATAATACAGGACGATGATCTACATTTTGATGCACAAGAAATTCTTAATTGCACACTTCCTTTGTCTCAACATCCAGTTGTTTTGCAATGTTTTTATACCTTTATATGCATCAAATCTGTTTTTAGTGCGTTGTTCATAACGATGCCTTTGGCTTTGTAATTAAACTAACAGGACGAACTCCTGTCTAAAAAACTGATTTTTACCTGAAAATATTTGCTATGCGATTACAAACTTTTGCGTTCAAAGCAGGCCTGTTGGTCACAACAATGCTGCTACTTTCGCTAACTTCATTCAGCCAAGAGAGAAATGATAGCCTTCAACCGTCAACAACAACGTGGAGCTTGCAGCAATGCATCAGCTATGCACTTGAGAATAACCTTTCCATAAAAAGTCAAGCGGAAGGTTTAACGGTTCAGAAGAATACCTTGAACGCTTCTCGCTATGGGTTGCTCCCATCGATTGATGTTAACGGTACACAAAGTGTAAGCAATGGTCGCGCGCTCGATCAAACAACCTATCAGTTTTCGAATCAAACAGTAAAATATACCAACGCTTCCCTTTCCGGTAGCATGATTCTTTTTGCTGGTTTTCAAAAACAAAATAGCATCAAAAAAAATAACCTTGACCTGATGGCTGGGCTGCAAGATTTTGAAAAGTTGAAAAACGACATTTCGCTCAATATTGCTGCAGCCTATCTACAAATATTGTTTAATCAGGAGCTAACAAAGGTTGCCGATGACCAGCTCGCTCTTACCAAGCAGCAGGTAGACCAAACTAGAAAGTTGGTTGATGCCGGTAAGGTTGTTATTGGGAACCTTCTTGATGTTCAGGCACAGGAAGCATCGGAAGAGTTGCAGCTGGTTGATGCGCAAAACAACCTCTACATGTCCAAGTTAACCCTTACGCAATATTTGGATTTACGGGACAGCCTAATTGAAGTTAGTGCTCCAAATCTTGATTCAGTTCTCATCGTTTCCGTAAACGTTCAATCACAAGATATTTACCCGATTGCAGAAAAAAACATGCCGGAAATAAAGTCGGCGGAGTTTCGAGTTGAAAGTGCTCAAAAATCCATCGATATTGCCATGGGTGGTTATTATCCTCAGCTATCATTAAATGTTTCCTATGGCTCCAGCTACTCGGATGTCAGGGAACAAGTAAAGCTGGTGAACGGTGTGCCAACAACTGAAAAGTATCCATTCTTTAACCAAATGAAGGATAACGCCAACTTGGGCGTTTATTTGAATTTGAGCATCCCCATCTTTTCTGGATTTTCTAACCATTACAACACTAGTAGCGCAAAGGCAAATTTTCAAAGAGCCAAGATTAATCTTGATATTGAAAAAAACACTCTCTTCAAGAATATACAGCAGGCATATGCTGATGCAGTTGCCTCCTTTCGCCGCTATGTTTCCACCAAGAAGTCGGTGGCTACCATGCAGGAATCATATAACTACACTCAGAATAGGTTCAACTTGGGCTTAATCAACTCCATCGACTACAATACTGCAAAAAGCAAGCTTACCAGGGCCCAGTCCGACCTGCTTCAGGCAAAGTATGAGTATATTTTTAAAACAAAAATACTTGACTTCTACCGAGGAATGCCCATTAAACTTTAGGCCCATAACAGTAAAATAATAAACATTAAAATATTTTCTAATGAAAAAGAAGAACCACACCCTCAAATATGCATTGATAGGAGTTGCTGTCATTGTGGTGTTTATCATTGTTGGTAAATATGCCGGATGGATAGGTAAGGAGGATGCCATAAAGGTGGCAGTTGAAAAGCCAACCTATAGAACCATTGTGGAAACAATAACGGCAAACGGTAAAATTCAACCAGTTACCGAGGTTAAGATTAGCCCCGATGTTTCTGGTGAAATTGTTGAGTTGCCTATTAAGGAGGGCGATAAGGTTACCAGAGGCGATCTCCTTCTTAAGATTAAGCCCGATATTTATATCAGTGGGCTGGAGCGTGCCGAAGCTGCGTTGAACTCTGCTAATGCCAGGTTCGTACAGGCCGATGCTCAGCTTCAGCAAGCGAAGTTGTCCTATAATAGGAACCAAGATCTATTTAAACAAAAGGCCATTTCTCAATCCGATTATGAAACGGCTGAGGCACAATATAAGGTTGCCCAAGGAGACCAACAAGCAGCAAAGTATAGTGTAAGTAGTGCAGCAGCATCGCTCCGTGAAGCTAGAGAAAGCTTATCAAAGACCACCATTTATGCCCCTGTTTCGGGCACCATTTCAAAGCTCAACGTTGAAAAAGGCGAGCGCGTGGTTGGAACAGCCCAGATGGCTGGAACGGAGTTGATGCGTTTGGCCAACTTAAGCAACATGGAGGTTCGGGTAGACGTTAACGAAAACGATATTATTCGGGTTAGGTTAAAAGATACAGCACTTGTTGAGGTGGATGCCTATATGGACAGAAAGTTTCGTGGAGTGGTAACTCAAATTGCCAACTCTGCCAGCGTTCAGGGAACTTCATCGGATCAGGTTACCAGTTTTGAGGTTCGAATTTTGCTTCTCGAAGAATCGTATTCCGATTTGCTGAAGAAGGGTATCACCAACCCATTTCGTCCAGGAATGTCAGCCACTGTTGATATTCAAACAGAGCGTAAGGTCAACGTACTTTCAGTACCCATTCAGGCCGTAAGCGTGAGGATCGATAGCACAAAAATGGATAGTGGAAGTGCCAATGATAACGAAACCGCTTCTGATAACAATGACAACCAGAAGACCAAGACTATTAAGCCAGAAACTGACAAACCACAGGAGATTGTGTATGCGGTAATGTCGACAAACAAAATTAAGCTGATGCCCGTTACTACTGGAATTCAGGATGACAGCTACATTGAAGTAATGAGTGGTCTTACCGATTCTATGAACGTGGTTGTTGCTCCGTTTAGTGTAATTTCGCGCCGGTTAAAGGATTCTGTTCTTGTGCAGATTGTTCCCAAAGACAAGCTGTTTGATAAAATGAAATAGATGGCATTAATTCTTATGCTAGAAACTAGCACCGACGTGTGCTCTGCTGCCCTTTTTAACGAAGGGCAGCTTTTGTGTTATCGGGAAAATAGCGAAGGCCGTTCTCATGCATCCACGCTTGCCGTGTTTATTGATGAGATATTGAAGGAGGTCAACATTTCTCCAGCGAACTTGAGCGCTGTGGCTGTTAGCAAGGGACCTGGTTCGTATACTGGTCTCAGAATTGGTGTATCCACAGCAAAGGGAATTTGCTATGCACAGAACCTTCCCCTAATTGCAGTTGACAGTTTGCTGGCTATGACTTTTGGAGCCATCGGTGCACTTAAAGAGAGGGAAGACGACATTGAAGGCATGGTGTTTTGCCCAATGATCGATGCCCGCCGAATGGAGGTTTATTCGGCGCTATACTCCAGTCGATTGGCGGTTGTTGAATCGGTAAAGGCCACAATTGTGGACGAAACTACTTTTGCTCCAATTTTGGAGAAGAGCAGGGTGGTCTTCTTTGGAAATGGTGCTGAAAAGTGTCGCTCGGTTATTTTGCACGCTAACGCCATTTTTCTTGAGGATAATTTTTCCTCGGCAAAAAATATGGTACTGCCCTCACTGGAGGCATTTAAATCCTCCAATTTTGTTGACTCTGCTTACTTTGAACCCTTTTACCTTAAGGATTTTGTGATTACCCAATCGAAGAAAAAGTTCCTATAGCAAAAACCCCGGTGAATTTCACTGGGGTTTTTTATTGTGGCTATTGGCTATAGCCCTCATGTGCAGTATCTGTTATTTTGAAACGGTAAGTTTTCTTGTAACCATACCCTTCACTGTGGATATTCGGATAAGGTAAACGCCGCTGCAAAGAGAGGTAATGTCAATGCTTTGATTTGGCAACACGCTTCTTTTCTCAATAATGTCCTTCCCTGTAAGATCATAAATGGCAATGTTTATTGGGGTGCTACCGTTGGTAGCAACAGCGAATTGCTGGTGAGCTGGGTTTGGGTAAATCTCCAATTTTTCGGCAGTAGTTGTGCCAATACCCGTGGATAGATTAACCCGTGAAGGTGATGATGAAATGCTCCCACCTTGGTTATCAGTTGCGGTTAGGCTGAAGTAGAGTGCCGTAAGTTGAGGAACAGTGACAGTGGCCTCAAAGGTTGAGCCGGATTGCACCTGCATGGCTTGCTGGTAGGGCATATTGTCGCTTGCGTCTCCATAATTAACCGTAGCACTAGTAATAGTACCATCAGCATCGGTAATTGTTGCTGAAATGGTTAATTCATCATTCACCATAGGCTGGTTTGGACTAAAGGAAACATTGCTAACTACCGGAAGTTGATTCGACGAGGTCAATGCATCAATGGTGTAAACCGACGAAGTTGCTGCCAAGTCTTGATTGTCTGTAGCCTCAACTTTGTAGTAAACCGTGTTGGCTTGCGGGAAGGTGAATGAACCAGTGTAAGTTGTGCCGGACTGCAATACCATTGCTACCGATTGGTTAAGATTGTTTTGGTCGGTACCATACTTTAGGGTTACAGTTTTAACCGAGCCATCGGCGTCGGAAACAGAAGCAGTAACGGTGGTATTTGCCCCTTTTTCAGGATTGGTGGGTGTGCTCTGAATGCTTGAAATTTCGGGGGCTTGGTTGGTGGGGTTTGAACCGGGAGTTGCGGTAACAGCCACATCGTCCACATCCCAAAGTGATGAGGAATTGGAGCCAACGCCAGTAGAAACATACTTGAAACCAATGTAGAATTGCTTCCCATCAATGGCTGCGAGGTTAATTGTGCCGCTGGAGGCAAATGCGTTGGAGTTTGCTGCAGGAAAGGTGTAGGATAGGAGGTTCCATGTTGCTGCATTTGGATTCCCTGTTCCCGTGTAGTTCGTAGAGTAGTAAACCGTTAGGGTGTTGGGGTAGTTGGTGTCGGTATACTTTGTTTTCACGATGAAGGTTAAAGCCACATCGTGATAGCTCGTTGCATCTACCTTGCTGGTTACCAGCCAATCTTCGCTAGCCACATCTCCACCATAGCCATTTGCCTCCATGTATTGATTGCTATAGCAGGTCCAGTTTTTGTTGGAGGCCACACTATAGGTCACCCAACCCGTTGGCAGGCAGCTGGAAAAATCAACTGAGAGGATGTTTGTGGGAGCAACGCTATTTGCAACGGTATAACTTTGAGTTTGGGTTAGTTTATTTCCACCCTCGTTGTCCTCCGCATAAACGGCGTAGTATATGGTGGTTCCTATAGCTTGGGCCGGTATAGTTGAAGTTGAGGTATAAGTGCTTCCATCGGTAGAGGTCATGGAAATTTCGTTGGTAATGCTCGATGTGGTTCCCCACTTTAAATTAACCAAGCTAATGGGCTTGGTCGCTGAAACCGTCGCTGAAATGTTAACCGTGTTGGTTTCATTTGGCTGCGCCGGGTTTAGCACAATGCTGGAAATCTGAACTCCGCTGGGTGTTTCTCCGCCCCAAACATACTCAGCATACTCTGGATGGTCGATGTAGGGGTTGCGGTTTCCCTGAATGGCATACACAGCATTGTTACGGTCAATTTCCTTTTGGCTAACCGGATCCTCTCTACTCCATTTGAGCAGCAGCTGAACGAACCAGCTCTTGTAGGCTGGGTAGGCGTCACCATCCAGAATACCCTGTGCTTCGGTGGCATACGATGCCCAGCTGGCAATTTTATCCTCGTAGCAAGTGGCCATGTAAAAGTAGGTTCTTGCAAAATCGCCCTTATAGGCATCTATGGGCTCAAATACAGTTCCCGTAAAACCCGTTGCCGGATCGGAGGAACCTAGTTTGCTTCCATTGGTTGATGTCCATGTAGCCGAAATTACCTCACCGTAAACGTAGTTGCTACGCTTTCCGTTTACGTATCCGTCCGTGGGATAGAGGTGAAACAGGTCGGTGTACATTGGGGTGGCCTCGCTAAACCAACTTTTTGGGAATGAGTGTTCACGATTGTAGCAATCTCCTTCATTTGAATAAGTTCCACATTGGTTGGTGGAAAAGGTGAATTCATATGCAGAAGTTCCACCTGGAATGTCCGAATACATATCCCAAACCTTTCCATTTGCCTTCTTGTCTGTCGATTGAAAGTCAGTCCAAAGTTGGGCGTATGTTTGCTCGTTATGGGTTTTAATGATGTTGAAAAGAGCCGTTTTAAGCGCTGCTCCGGTCTTACCATCGGCGTTGTTGTAGTAGCCGGCAGGAGCCTGGGCCCACATCAAGAGTGGCACTAGCCAAAATAACAGAAACAGTATATTTTTACGCATGTTTAGCTTTTAAGAGGAGGTGAGTATGCTCACTACCACCGATTTTGTCGGTAGCAAGAAGCTGTTATCAACTTGGTTTTTAGTCTGTTTTTCGGATTTACCTTTGGATGGTCATTTTCTTTACAACTGAGCCACCATTGTATTTTATTCTTACCAAATAGAGTCCATTCCGAAGGTCTCCTACCTGAATAGCTTGGTTGGGGTTAACCTCATCAATTTTCTTAATTCTCTTCCCTATGAGGTCAAAAATCTCAACCGAAAAATCACTTTGGTTGGGTAGGTCAATCTTAAACTCAGTGTTTGCCGGGTTTGGATAGATGGAGATGGCTGAGCTTGTGGTGGTGGTCACCGAGTTGGAGGCATCCCAAATCATGGCTGCATATTCTGGATGATCGATAAAAGGATTTCGGTTACCCTGAATTCCATAGATGGCATTGTTGCGATCTATCTCCTTTTGGCTAACTGGATCATCGCTGCTCCACTTCAGGAGTAGCTGCACGTACCATGTTTTATAGGCTGGGAAGGAATCGCCGTCTAGAATGGCTTGTGCTTCGGTGGCAATGGAGGCCCAGCTTGCTATCTTATCTTCGTAGCAGGTGGCCATGTAGAAGTAGGTGCGGGCAAGGTCGCCTTTATACTCATCAATCGGTTCAAATACCGTTCCCGAAAAACCCGTTGTAGGATCAGATGAGCCAAGTTTGCTGCCATTTGAAGAGGTATAGCTTGGCGTTTGAACTATGCCATAGATATAATTGCTTCGTACATTATTCACCTTCTTGTCGGTTGGGTACATGTGGAAGAGATCGGTGTACATCGGGGACGATTGTACGCCACCAAACCAACTATTTGGAAAGGAGTGCTCCCTGTTGTACTTATCGCACTCGGTAGTTCCGCCGGTACCATTATCCTGATCTGTAACAAAAACAAGATTGCACGAAGAATAAATATCCCAAACATAGCCATCGGCTCTTTTATCCGTTGTTTGGAAGTCGGTCCAGAGTTCGGTATAGGTTCTCTGAGTGTGAGTTTTAATAATGTTGAAAAGTGCAGTTTTAAGAGTGGCACCTGTTTTTCCACTGGCGGCATCGTAATAACCAGTAGGGGCCTGTGCAAGAAGGAAAATTGGCAATAGCCAAAATAGAAACGAAAGAGGTAAAAGTTTTCTCATAGTCAACTCTTTATTATCACAGCGTTTTTATCAGCAGTGCTTTTTTTAAAAGATAAGGGAGCTAAGAAACGAATAATTTTTTACCTGTTAAACGGCATTCACAAAAAAAAGTGGCATGCTTTACGTAAATAGTTATTATTCTACTGTAATGAAATATCGATTGCGGGAACTTTGTGCAGGTAGAATCATAGCACTGCGTTGTATCCTGTCCTATTTCTCTCTTTTCTGAAGAGGTATACCCTTCTGCACAGATTGCCTTCAGTTTTTCAATTATTTTTCTAATTTTGCATCCTTAATGCACGGCCCCATAGTTCAAGGGATAGAACGAAAGTTTCCTAAACTTTAGATTCCAGTTCGAGTCTGGGTGGGGCTACAATAAAGGTCAACTCTTAGGGGTTGGCCTTTTTTTACAACCTAAAATGCAAGTGAAAAACACGTTTCTGTAAATTTTATATATCATAACAATGCTTGCATTCAATCACGAAACATGGCTTATAAGAAACAAGATTTGTTGTTTTGCTTATATATTTTTAGTAAAACGATGAAAATAATATCAATCTATTACTATATTCGCTTTTCGAAATCGTAAAGCAATGGCTGACAAGTTTGAAGTAGATGAAATTGACAGGAAGATACTGTCGTTTCTA
>DATKTT010000296.1:0-2420 GCA_035530955.1 Williamwhitmania sp.
ATTATACCACCCACGGTAAGGGCAATGGAAACGCCCAGCGGGTTAAACAGCACCGCCTTAATGTAGGGATAGGCCAGCACACCAGCAATTCCGGTGGGTATAAAGGCCACGGCCAACTTTAGGTATATGGTAAAGCTCTGCAAAAAGCGCTTGTTGTAGAGCATAACAATGGCCAGAATGGCGCCCAGCTGGATGGCAATTCATATGCTTGTTTACCTTTCTCCATTATTCAATCTCCGCAATTTCACGAATTAACATACCTAATATATCGCCGCTTTCTTCTCCCGAGTCATAAGGTAGAGCACTTTCAATTCCTTCTGTAATGCCGGGGGTTGCTAAAAGGTTTTGACATTCATTTTTTAAATACTGTTTAACATTTTGATTTGAACCACTAATATTTTCTAAAATGTCAGGACAATTAGCCAAAATGTAAATGATATCCTCAAAATCGTGGCTTTGACGTAAATCATTTCCTCCTCGTCCTTTGTGCGCCTCAAATTTTGCAGATAAATAGTATTCTGGTGGAAATAGGAATATGGCTGTTCCATCGGGGAGCGTTTTTGATATTTTGTTTTCAATTCCTTCCTCGTACCACCGATTACTGAATCCAAGAACGTGTGAATCTGTTGGCATAACATCAACCTTAATATCTTTGTAAATCCACCTGCAAATAGGTGCTCCTTCTGATGTATCATTTTTAAATCCTCTGGCCCTAAGGTTGTCTTCCATTCGTGCAAATTGGAGTCTTGAACTAATCTCAATTACACAATCTACATCAATCGTTGGTCTGATTTCCGAAGCTGCCGGATTATTGGCGTAAAGTTCAGCAACCGCGCCACCTACAAAAACCATTTCATCTCTCAACTCTCCCAAACCATTAGCAACAGTTTGCAGCATAAGAATATTTGTACTAGGCATTTCTCAGGCGTTTGTTTAATTCGTCGATTGCAATTTTTATTTCCCTTACACGTCCAACCCTAATAGTGTCAACAATGGTTAATAATTCATAGAACAACTCATCGTCCTGAGCTATTTGAGGAATTGTTTTGTATAACGGTTCAATGGCTTGACCTCTGTGAGTGCCTTTTGCATTAGCCCAAACATAAACATCAGTATCCGATGAAATTTGTTCTTTTATGGGCGAAGCAGAATGAGCAGTAGGAGTTCCTTTTACAATAGCTCCTGGTTCAGTTGGAAAAACATATTTTAACCCGTAAACGAGGAACTCTATAAAAGAATTGATATTTACCTTTCTTTTTTTACTATCAATAAGCTTTGCAATCTTACATCTGTTAAGTGCTTCAGAAACTTCAGAAGGGCTTATTCCAATAGCATTTGCAATATCAATATTTCGCCACATATCATCTCTTATTGAAATAATCTTCAATAGAACTACAATATCTTGTGGACGCATTCCATTATGCTTTTTCATAACTACTATCATTAATTGACTTCGTCGATCTTTCGATTCGCGATTCGCGAATTGCAAATATATCTATAATATCAGTTAAAAACAAAAAGTATTAAGTATTACAATCATAAGCAGTTAGTCTTTTAAAACCTTCATTATCATTATATACACAGCCAGTATCAATATTAATTACATCGAGTTTAGAAAGAACTCTTTCTTCACACTTAGAGATACATATAGGATTATGACCATTAATAACAGTCTTATTTGCAAATAAAGGATTTAGAACATTATCATTAAAAACACTAGTATCATTCGGCCTTACCCATAAAAAAAGCGCCACAGCACTCGGCCTTGATTACCGGAGTGCTGTGGCGCAGAAATATCTTCTAAAACGAAATGCTAACCTAAGTTCTGCAGCAACGAAGCCGATCCGCTTAGCAACATGTAGAGAATAAATGCTACTCCAATTACAATGCGGTAGTAGCCAAACCACTTGAATCCATAGTCCTGCACTATTCTAACGAATATCTTCACGGCAATCCAGGCAAAAATAAAGGCAACCGCAAGCCCAATTCCCAGCAGCATTAGCTCGGTTGAGTTGAAAACTACCGGCGTTTTCAGCAGGTCGTAGCCCGTGGCGGCAAACATGGTTGGCACGGCCAGCAGGAATGAAAACTCGGTGGCCTGCTTCTTGTTCAACCCGTTGAACACCCCGCCAACTATGGTGGCGGCAGCACGCGATACACCGGGAACTATGGAAACGCTCTGCGCTAAGCCAATAAAGAAGGAGCGTCGGTAGGAGATATCCTCCAAGTCTACATACTCCGACTTGCGAGCCACAACCCGCCTATCGATAATGATAAGTATTATACCACCCACGGTAAGGGCAATGGAAACGCCCAGCGGGTTAAACAGCACCGCCTTAATGTAGGGATAGGCCAGCACACCAGCAATTCCGGTGGGTATAAAGGCCACGGCCAACTTTAGGTATATGGTAAAGCTCTGC
>DATKTT010000297.1:0-5674 GCA_035530955.1 Williamwhitmania sp.
AACAGCAGCTTCATGGTATGAAAGTTTGTTGCAAATTAACCATTTTAATTCTAACAATTCGTAGGGTGGGGGATATACCTCATTCACTTTTTGTCTTTATTGGTTTACTCACTTTCAAGGATGAAGAAAGGTTGTTTGCCAGAACTACCTCCATGGAGCTACCTACTTGTTGGCAAGATTGCTACCATTTTTTATACTTTTGCTTCACCAATGATGGCATTGGCCAGACCAACCTACTGAAATTCTAAGCACTGAGAAATATGAACTTTCTTCTTCAGCCAGAAACATACATATCCTTGTTAACCCTGACTTTACTTGAAATTGTATTAGGGATTGATAACATCATTTTTATCTCCATTGTAACCAATAAGTTGCCTGCTGATCGTCAAAAACGAGTGCGCACCACCGGATTGCTGCTGGCGCTGGCATTTAGAATAGGTCTGCTTGCGCTGCTCACAGCCATTATGGGGCTTATTCGTCCACTTATTACGGTGGGCAGCTTTGCCTTTAGTGCTCGCGACCTAATTCTATTACTGGGTGGTATATTTCTAATAACCAAGAGCATTACCGAAATTCATGGAAAGGTTGAAGGGGAGGAGCATAGTAAGGCAAGTTCAGGTAGCAAGGCCACCTATTATGTTTTGATGCAAATAGTTGCCTTGGATATTATCTTCTCCTTCGACTCCATTCTTACGGCGATTGGGCTGTCGAACCAACTAGCTATAATGATTACAGCCGTTGTAATTTCCATGGTAATTATGATATACTTCTCCGGGTTCATTAGCGCCTTTATTAATAAGCACCCCACATTACAGGTGCTGGCCCTTTCGTTTCTAATTCTTATTGGATTTATGCTTGCGATGGAGGCATTCCATTACGAGATACCAAAGGGCTACATCTATTTTGCACTGTTTTTTTCAATGATTGTTGAGATGATTAATCTTCGGGTAAGGAAAAGAGCCGTTGGCCGATCTACAAACACAAATTAATAGACTATCTTTTGCTTAGGACTTTTTTATTTCCTTGACTTATAAGGTTCATGGCTTAAATTTATTCCCCAGTAAAACGTTATAACCGGTTCTGGTTGGGGAAAACTTTTTTCGTCTTGTTTTGTGAAAGAAGAATATAAATTTTTGCAGCAGACAATTATACTGGTCTATATTAATGTTGCCTCTACTTGGGAACACTTTTTTTATATGACGCCCCCTTATATTTGTTACCTTTATCCTTCTAATGAATGGAATAATTTACTAACACAATGGATTCAATAGACAATCTTTCAGCTAGCTGTAAAGGAGTTGGGCTGGTTCTTGAAGGTGGTGGTTTTAGGGGTATTTTTACTGCGGGAGTGCTCGATACCTTTTTGGAACAGAAGTTACTATTTCCCTATGCTGTTGGTGTTTCTGCTGGTGCAGCGTACTCCGTCTCCTATGTTTCTAGGCAGCATGGGCGTAACCTGGAGGTTAATAGACGATTTACCGCCGACCCTCGCTACTTTAGCTTGGGGAACTACGTTAAAAAACGAACTTTTTTTGACTGGGAATTTGTGTATAAAGAGGTTCCCTTAAAGCATATTCCATTTGATTACAAGGAGTTTGGTAGATCTTCCACACGAATGCGTATTGGTATTACCAACTGCACAACCGGAAGTGCTGAGTTTCGCAACGCCAATGGACTTTCACCCGATGAATTTAAACAGCTGTTATCTGCCACGTCGGCATTGCCATTTATCTCTCAGAAGATAAAGATAGATGGGAACTTTTATATGGATGGTGGCATTGCAGACTCTATTCCTTTTGAACAGGCATTCGCTGATGGTTGCGAGCGATTGGTGATAGTGCTTACCCGTAATGCAGGCTATCGGAAAAAAAGTTCAAAGTTGATACCGTTAATAAAGGCCACCTACCGAAATAGTCCGCTATTGGCGGAGGCACTTGCCACCAGATCGGATAGGTATAACGCTGTGCTTGACAAGATTGAAGCGTTGGAACAGGAGGGAGTTTTGTTTGTAATTAGGCCCAAGGCACCCATTACTGTTTCTCGAATCGAAAACGATCCGATTAAGTTAGAAGCACTTTATCGAACAGCACAAGAGGAGATGAAGGAAGTTTTACCTCAATTAAAAAAATGGCTCGCTGAGAAAGTAGTTACTCAACCAGCAGTGGGTTAGCGGTTACTGGTAGTATAAACCGATATCGCAAAGCGAATTAATGCACGCTTATCCACCTGCAACAATATGCTGTATGTAGGTGTAGATTGGGCTGATAAATCCAATGGCGATAACTCCAACTACGCAGAAAGTATATACCGCTATTTCGTAGATATTACTTTTTACTTCTGGAACATCTTCCGTTGCCTCGTCCACAAACATATACTTAATAACCCGAAGGTAGTTGTAGAGCGATAGCACCAGATTAACCGCAGCTATGCCAAGCAGAACATACATTTGGCTGCTTACAGCCGAGGTGAGCAGGAACAGTTTGCCAAAAAATCCAGCAGTGGGAGGGATGCCCGCTAGCGATAGCAATGAGATTCCCATAACTATGGCCTGGAAAGGATTGGTTTTATAGAGTCCCTTGTACTCATCCAACGTTTCGCGGTCGGTAACGTGAGCCACGGCTCCAACAACCATAAAGGCGGCAACGTTGCTCAGAATATAAATAATTACAAAGTAAATAATCGACTCTACTGCTTGGGCTGAAAATCCCGTAATACCAACTAGCATAAATCCCACCTGCGATATGGCCGAGAAAGCTAGCAAGCGCTTGATATTCTGCTGTCGCATCGCAAAGAGGTTTCCCACTGTCATACTGAGCACGGCAAGAATTGAAACGGCAATAATCCACGATTCGCTCAGCTTTCCAAATAGGGTATAAAGTACGCTAACAAAAACAAGGATGACTGATGATTTTGAAATTACAGAAAAGTAGGCCGTTATCGCGACTGGTGAACCTTCATAAACGTCGGCTGTCCACAGGTGAAAGGGTACCGCAGATATCTTAAAGGCAAAACCTCCAAGAATAAAAATGAAGGCAGTAATGGTCAGCGCATTGGGCTCAAGGTGGTTAATAATGGAGGCAAAACTGAGGTTTCCCACCGCACCGTAGAGTAAGGAGATTCCAAACAGCGTAATCCCTGTGGAGAAAGCGGAAGACATAATAAACTTTATCCCGGCTTCAGACGACCGCAACGAGTTCTTATGAAAGTTAGCAAGTACTGCCAATGGAATGGTAGACATTTCCAGCCCAAGGTATAGCATAATCATGTGACCGGCACTCAGCATTACATCCATTCCCATTAGGCTACTCAGCATCAGGATGTAGAACTCTCCCCGATGTTTTTGGTCAATTATCCATCTGCTACTTCCAACTGAAATAAGCAGTATGCCCATGTTGAGGATATTCTTTTCAAAATCTACTAGGTGGGTAGTTCTGAAAAAATCAAAGAATGCCGTTCCTTGACCTAGGGGAAGAAATCCTGCAATAAAGTTTAGAACGAGTAGGCTATTAATTATAACAAGAAACTGTCTCGGCTTGCTGTCCCAATCCCGCAGCTTTGCAACCAACAGGAAAAATATGAGCAATCCCAGTATCCATTCGTAACGAAGCAATAAGAAGGTATCTAATGTCATGGCAATCGTATTATCCTTAGTTGATTGTTGATGAGGTTATTCTGGCAATGACGTGCAGTGCATCGGCTCCAACTAGCTGGTTGATCCACCATGGCATAGTTCCGATGAAAACAATACCGGAAATTAGCAAAATAGCGGCTAATCGCTCATTCCAGGTGGCATCCTTCAGTTCCAAATATTCTTTTTTGGTTACCGTCCCCCAAATTGCTAGTCCAATTGCACGTAAAATGTAAACGGCTGTAACCACAATGGAAATGGCTGCAAGTATGGTCGCTATTTTATAGAACACACCCGTTCTTTCCCATGAACCTACAAAAACGGTCATCTCTGCCACAAACCCGCTAAAACCTGGAAGGCCAAGTGAGCAAAGTCCTGCCACAATAAAGGCCGTGCTAATAAACGGAAGCTGTTTTAGCATTCCCCCCAGCTCATTAACCATTCGGGTATGCGTACGGTTGTAAATCATGCCAATGGCGGCAAAGAAGAGGGCCGTCATAATGCCGTGCGATACCATCTGCATTACCGCCCCCACAATGGCCGTTTTGGTAAGCATGGCGATACCGAGCACTACAAAACCAGTGTGGCTAACCGAAGAGTAAGCATTCATGTATTTGAGGTCCTTTTGCATCATTGTGGCAAAGGCACCATAAAGGATGGCAATGGAGGCCGGGATAATAAATACCCAGGAAAGCTCTGCTGCTGCATCAGGCGCAAGGAAGGTTGCAACCCGAATAATACCATACCCGCCAAGCTTCATGGAGATTCCTGCCAAGAACATGGAAGCTGCCGTGGGAGCCGATGAGTGGCCATCGGGTGCCCAAGTGTGGAAGGGGAACATGGCCGTAAATACTCCGAAACCAGTAAAGGTGAGCAGGTATATGGCCCGCTGCATCGGCAGGGGAATATGGATTGTAGCCAGCATATCGATGCTCCAGGTTGGTGTCCCAGTTACGGTACCTGATGAGAAGTAAAGTAGAAGGATACCCACGAACACCAGCGCCGAGCCACCCATGAGCATTAGAACCAATTTCATGGCGCTATACTCCTTACGTCCACTACCCCAAATTCCGATGAGTAAGAATTTTGGGATGATGGCAAGCTCAAGAAAGAAGAACATCATAAACAGGTCGCGTGCAATAAAGAAGCCATAAGCCCCAACGCTCAGAAGTAGGATTAGAAAGAAAAACTCCTTTACCTGTTTCTCAATATGCCACGATACGAGTATGCCTCCAACCACAACCAATGCAGTTAGTAAAATCAGTGCTAGCGAGATGCCATCTACTCCAGTTTGGTAGTTGATGTGTAGTGCAGGAAACCAACTGGCGCTGCCATTAAATAGCGTGGGCTCCACTGCTCCTGCACCCCGCAGCTGCATGTACCAAATGGTGATGAAGATGGCAAAAAGAAGCTGCAGCAAACTTCCTCCCAAGGCCAGTATTCTTATGGTATTCTCCTTTTTTGCAAAGAGAATTGCTATTGCTGTGATAAGTGGTATTCCAACAAGTACTGATAGCCAATTCATAGTATATTTTTTTTACGTCAGTAGAGGTGAAAATGAAATGTTCTCAGCTCGCTGCCGTATCCTTATGTTACTTATACAAAGACTAGAATTATGATGAGCCCAATTATTCCCCCAAGGGAAAAGTAAGCGTAGGTTTGTAACCGACCAGACTGTATAACCTTGATGCGTTCCGACACCTGAGTGGTTATGTAAGCGCTGCCGTTCATTAGGCCATCAACAACATGGCGGTCAAACCATGCCGCTGGACGACCAATCAGGTTAAAGATCACCTTTTTGGTAACAAAGAGATAGAGCTCATCGATGTAGAATTTTTGGTAGGCCCACTGGTAGGTAACGCCAAGCGTTGTTACAATCTTCTGGGGTGCCGTGTTTTCACGAGCATATAACAGTGCGGCTAACACAATTCCAGCCAACCCTAGCGATACGGGTGCAATGGAGAATGCTAGATTTCCATGCAGCTCCAGCGGCAATCCTGTAGCGCTTACAAAGTGTCCAAATGGAATAAATCCGGCAAAGATGGC
>DATKTT010000298.1:0-4746 GCA_035530955.1 Williamwhitmania sp.
GGCCAAAGTCAAGGATTTCTTCAACCTTAAAAATGGCCAGAATGTATACCTCAACAGCTACTCAACCGTTTCGGGCGATGATTGGTGGTACGATGTAATGCCCAACGTTTACTTTTATCAGCTGAGATCGCTATACCCCAATGCTGCACCTGAATTCAACAGTCAGTTTACAACCATCGCCGACCGATGGCTAGGCTGTGTTACCCAGCTGGGTGGTAGCACAACTCCCTGGGCAGCTCCAAATATGAACTACCGTGCCTTTAACCTTGCAACGGGTCTACCCTTGAACACAAGCGTCCCTGAACCCGAATCGGCTGGAAGTATTTCGTGGCTACTCTACAACGCATACCTCCAAACTGGAAACCGAAAATATTTCGATGGTGCTCAGGAGGCGATGGACTTTTTAACCACTTTTGGATCGAACCCAGCCTATGAGCTTCAACTATCCTATGGAACGGTTACTGCAGCCAGAATGAACGCAGTGGAGGGAACCAATTACCCCATGCAGGAGTTGCTTGACTGGTGCTTCAACCGGGGCGATTTGAGAGGATGGGGTGCCATTGTAGGAACATGGGGAGGCTACGATGTTTCGGGCCTAATTGGTGAGGCCAACGATGCTGGTAACGACTACGCCTTTGTGATGAATGGCTTTCAACAGGCCGCCGCACTTGCTCCGCTACCCAAATACGATAAGCGTTACGCTCGCGCCATTGCCAAATGGCTGCTGAATGTTACCAACGCTAGCCGTTTGTTCTACTGGAATGCACTTCCTCAAGACAATCAGGATTCCTACACATGGGCTTCCACCAACGACCCAACTGCCTGCATTCCTCATGAGTCGATGAAACAGGTGTTGTCGGGTAAAACTCCGTTTGCAACGGGAGATGCAATTGGCGGTGGATGGGCAGCCACAAATCTTTCTCTCTACAGCGGTTCAAGTGTCGGATATCTTGCCTCGGTGGTTAAAACCACCAATATCCCCCAGATTCTACAGATCGACCTCAATAAAACAGACTTTTACGGGGAAAACAATCTGGTTTCGTACCTCTACTTTAACCCAACCACGTCCGATCAGCAGGTTGATGTTACACTTCCGGCAGGAACTTTTGGGGTGTACGACGCCATTACCGAAACCATTCTATCTTCAAGCGCTACTGGGTCCATCCAAGTGACCATTCCCGCGGGAGAGGTAAGGCTAATAAGACTTTTTTCATCATCGATAACGCCGGATGCCAGAGATGGAATGCTATATGCTGGCACAGATATTCTCGATTATCACTACCAATACGCATACAATGGGAAACTTCGTGTAAAAGCACTATCTACCGATCATAACCCAATTATTACCGATTCAACCTACACCGCATACTGCACGCCAGGAAATATCAATGTGGGCGATCCAGTGCAGTATGAATGGTTGCTGAATGACGTGCCAATTAGTGGGCAAACCCAATCGCAGGTTCAACTTACCGCACCTGCAGCTCCATCTCAGCTGGTACTCAAATGCATAATAACCGCCAATAGTCAAACTGCCGAGGACACCCTTCATCTTTCAATAGTGGATCACATACCAACTCCTCCAGTAGTTACGGGTATTCAGTTGAGTTCAAAATTCACAAATATTGGCGGCGAATGCACCTTTACCGCTCTTGTTGACCCGGCGCCGGGCGAAACGCTTCAGTATGCTTGGAGCGCCTCTGTTGGCACGTTAAATCAAACCACCGGAAGTTCCGTTACTTGGCAGGCACCTGCCGCTCCAACAGTGGGCAACATCACCGTAACGGTAACCAATCAGGACCAGCTTTCCACAACGGTATCCACAGAGGTGTTGGTGAAGGATACTAGCATCGCCGAACAAACGCCGCTTATTTGGTATCCCTTCGATTCGAACAGCCTTAATGCAATATCCGACCGTTTCAACGCCACGGTGGTTGGGGCAACCAAAACCGCTGATGCCCGGGGAATGGCATCGTTGGCTTACCGATTTACATCAGGGCAAAACATCATCTATACCGATAATGACCCTGACCTTAATTTTTCTAACGCGGTGACCCTCAGTTGCTGGGTGAAGTGCGAACAGCTCGGTTCCGAAAGGTTTATCATTTCACATGGCTCATGGCAGGAGCGCTATAAGCTATCCATTACCCCCGATGGAGTGCTGCGATGGACGGTAAAAACAAGCAACGGTGTGGCCGATCTCGATGGTTCTGCACCAATTGAGTTCAATAGATACTACCATGTTTGCGTTCAATATACAGGATACTCCATGGAGCTATATCTGGATGGCGTTTTGGATACGTTTAAAGCCTTTTCGGGTGCTCTTCAACCCTCAACCTCACCTATTACCATTGGACGGATGAACAACGTTGAAACGCTCTACAACCTTCTTGGAAACGTAGATGAGGTAAAGCTTTGGGATAGGGAGATTTCGGTATCTCAGGTTGAAAAGTTAAAAACCGAATGGGCTTCCTCCAGCGGTATTGCCGACAACGAGCTGGTTGCACGTATTTTCCCCAACCCAGCAGCAGAGGTGATAAATGTTGAATATACAGGTACAATGCAAGCAAGCAAGGTTTCGCTGTTTGCCATGGATGGGAGAGAGGTTTCCGGCTGCCGTGTTATCGTGGAAAGTTCTGGAATTCAAATTGAAATTCCTAAAACCTGCTCAGGCATCTATATGTTGAGAATAATGCTGGCTGACGGCCGGTTGATTAGCCGAAAAATTGTTATCCAGTAACGCGAATATTAATGATTAAAAATACACTTAAACCACTGTTTATGCTACGTCAAAAAAACAGGCTGCCAATTTTACTCCTTTTCTTGGCCTCCTTTGCGTGTTCCTCATCCGGTTTCGGTCAGCAGCTATCCCTAAAAGCTACTGGTGATGAAAAGGTAGGTTATCGTGTCGAAATATACAATGGCAATCAATTGGTGGTAACCAATACGGAGGAGTTCTCCCTACAAATGTTTAATCTTGATTTAAGTACAGTTGGAGAATTGCCGCATTGGACCGGTCAGAAATGGACTGGAAATGAAAAGAGTATAACCTTAACAAGAGATACTTACCTAAAAGATTTTGATGCCAACCTGTCGGTTTCGGTAACCTATGAGGTAGTAAATGCAAATATCATAAAAAAGACAGTAGAGCTGTTTCAACCCTCCATGCCGGGGATGTACTATATTTTGCGAGAAACTGCTCGGCCTGCAGAAAAGCCAAAGCGTTATGTAACCTTCGAACATGATAATTTCCCCGGTGGCTTTGTGCACGAGATGTATCCTGCGGTGGGCTTTATTACGCCCAGCAATAGCGTGGTAGGTTTCCTAACCGATGCCGGTTATAAGAATCAGTATACACGGAATACACGTCGCCGATTTAGCGGACGAGGCGGTGGATTTGTGGGCATGCGCCGATTGCCCGATCCAAACCTGTTTTCTGTTGCAACCCTATCCGAAAGAGCCGAAAATAACCAATACATAAGGCAAACCTTTGGTGAGATGTATAACCTCGACGCTGGTGTAGATACCGAGTTAATACCAGATACCACCTATCAAAAGGAGGGCAATGCTGAGATAACTAGAAAAGATGGGCTTATCACTATTGCTGGACATCCGGGAGGTAGAGCGGGAATAGATTTTATTGCCCCCTTTAAAGATCAGAAGATATATACTATTTCGTTTTTGTGTAAAGGAAATGCTGGCGTGGCACTGAAGTTGTTTAGAATAAAAAATGGCCAACGAACTGTTGAACTGGAAGATGGTGTTAAGTACATCGATAACTTTCCTGCAGATGAGAAGGGCTGGACGCTCTTTAAGGGAAGCATACTCGTGCCCTATATCGAAAACGATAGTGTATCGGTGTTCATTGGTACGCAATCGGGAAAGGAGTGCTTGCTCCAAATAAAGGATTTGAAGTTTGTGGAGAATCACCCTCAGAGTGAGCCATACAATGTGCTTCAAATTGGTGAAAAGGCGGTAAAAACTACCTATATTTTTGTGGAACCTTGGGTGTCACACCAGCAGTTTATGATCTCATCCCAATCGAGGTTAGCCGAGGGGAAAGGGTTTAAGGGGTCGTTGATCGAAAAGATGCTGTATGCCAACTTCAACATGCTCACCTGGGTTACCGATACCAAGGATTTTACCCCGTTTAATGTGCCCAACATGAACTATGCTCCCGATATGTATAACCGGGATTCATTTTTTTCCACGATTTCATCGTACAACAAAGATTTGAACATGGCTATATGGGCTCAATGGGGCAAAACACAAACACCCCAAGGCGGTATTGGCACCATTATAACTCCGCTCATGGGATCGGTGGAGGCTAAGGACAACGAAGCAACCATTGAATGGCTTATCTGGGCAATGATGAATAAGCGTCGCTTTGGCGTAGTGCTTCCGCAGGAGAAAATCAAGAGAGCCGTTGACTATGTGCTCAAGGAGTTTGATCCCAATGGAGATGGAATATGCGAGGCACACTTCTGTTTGGGTCAGGTTGATATTGTAGACTATAACCCTAAAACGGATAGGTTGGGCCTTAACCAAGGAATGCTGGCCATTGCGTTACGAACAATTAAAGAGTTGGGGTTCAACATTACAGAGGCCCATATCGAAAAAGCCGAGGCGGCATATCGTAACTTTTATGATCCCATACGAAAGCACATGCTGTTCGACAGGGACTATCCCGACATTATTTCCCTTACCGATCTGGAGCCTGAATTTTTCTCGCTATGGCTATTTAATAGG
>DATKTT010000299.1:0-18990 GCA_035530955.1 Williamwhitmania sp.
AATTTGCACAATACAATTAAGGAAAATTTGTTTTTTGCTCATAACTTTCCGACTATGAAAAGAATACTGGTTCTGAGTCTACTAGCAGCAATAGTTACAAGCTGTGGCCCTAATATGAGTGGTGAGCTTACTGGTGTGCCAGACCGTTCAAGCTATGCCGAAGCACCTCCATACGGAATGGTCTTTATCCCACAAGGCTCATACAACATGGGGGCTAGCGATCAAGATGTAGCATGGTCAGTAACTGCACCTGCAAAAACAGTTTCTGTTGATGCGTTTTGGATGGACCAAACAGAAATTACGAACAATGAGTATCGCCAGTTCGTTTACTACGTTCGTGACTCCATTGAACGCCGTTTGCTGGCAGAACAGATCGACGATTTTGCAATTACCGAAGATGAGTTTGGAAACGAAATAGATCCTCCCGTCCTTAACTGGGACACCCCTATTGATCCAAGTGACGAGGAACAAGCTGCAATTCTTGACTCCATGTACTACAACAATCAGGAACGATTCTACCGTCGGAAGGAAATCGATACCCGAAAACTTCAATACGAGTATTTTTGGATTGACCTTCAACAGGCTGCAAATCCAAGAAATCGTTACAATTTTGACGAAAAACGTTACTCAGGTGATGTTGTTAACATAATGGGTGAAAAGGTTCCGATTACCGATCGTTCTTCCTTTATTATCCGTGATGTTGTGAATGTTTATCCTGACACTCTTTGCTGGATTAGCGATTTTACCTATTCATATAACGAACCATACACTACCACCTACTTCTATCACCCGAGTTTTGATAACTACCCGGTTGTCGGGGTTACGTGGAAACAAGCTACGGCATTCTGTATTTGGCGTACTCAGTACCTTAACGATTACCTCTTTAAAAGAGGGGAACCATTCGTTAACGACTATCGCTTGCCAACTGAAAGTGAATGGGAGTATGCTGCAAGAGGTGGCCTTGACTTAAACAAGTATCCTTGGGGTGGTCCTTACACTCGTAACCAAACAGGATGCTTTCTGGCTAACTTCAAGCCTCTTAGAGGAAATTATGTTGACGATGGAGGTTTAACCACCGTTCCTGTAATGAGTTACGACCCTAACGACTACGGCTTATACGACATGGCTGGCAATGTGGCAGAGTGGACATCAAATGCCTATGATGAATCGGCATACATGTTCACCCACGACATGAACCCAGATTATAAGTATAATGCAAAGCCTAACGATCCACCTACTCTTAAAAGAAAAGTTGTTCGCGGTGGCTCATGGAAAGATATTGCATATTTCTTACAAAACGGAACGAGAACATATGAATACCAAGATACGGCTAAGCCGTACATTGGATTCCGCTGCGTGAGAAGTTATATGCCTGGAGGAAATTAGTAACCTGTTAAAAAATTTCCAAGATGGGATTCAATATTACTGAATTTGTTCAAAGCGACAGCTGGAGAAAATTCATGACCAAATTATATGGTTGGGGTGCTTCTGTTGTAATTATTGGTGCTCTGTTCAAACTAAACCACTGGACAGGTGCTACAACTGCTTTGGTATTAGGTATGACCACTGAGGCAATCATCTTTTTCTTCTCGGCCTTTGAGCCGCCTCACGAGGAAGTTGATTGGACGTTGGTATACCCTGAACTCACCGGAATTACGGATGAGGAGGAACTGAAAAAATATCGGTCTGCCAGAAATGGGCTAGACAGTGAAACCATTCAGGAAATTATTGCAGGCGTTATAACTGCAACAGGTGGCGTTCCGGCAGCACCAGCTGCACCGAGCCAACCACAGCAAATTTCGCAAACTAGTGGCGGAGGTTACAGCTCATCTGGTGCACTAATATTCACCGAAAAGTTCAACCAGATGCTTGAGAAGGCTGATATTGGACCTGAACTTTTTGATAAAGTTGGAAAGGGGCTTAACAAGCTTAGCCAAACATCAGAGAAACTCGCTGACATTTCCAACGCTGCTACGGCTTCGAACGAGCTTGCCGACAGCATGAAAAAGGCCTCCGGGACGGTTACCTCATTTTCGGAAAAATATGAGCACTCTTCCAACGTGCTTAATGAGTCCCTTAATCTTGCATCTGAAACATACCAGAAAGCTGCCGGATCTGTGGCCGAAGCAGGAGATAAGTTTAGTCAAGGTATTACTCAAACGGCTGGCAGCTTAAAAAATCAGATCGACATAACCGGTAAGCAGGTAAATGAGATTATTACCGGTGCGGCCAAACAAGTAGCCGATGATATGTCCGGAGCAGCTTCATCGCTTGCTAATGGTTACAAAGACATTACGGCACAAATACAAGACGACCACGCAACGGTTTCCAATATTAACCAATCATACGTTCAACAACTCTCAGTGCTCAATAAGCATCTAGAGGCGTTAAATCAAGTTCACGAACAGCAAATTCACCAATCCGACAAATACTTAAAGGACTCTGGTGAACTTTATACTGGTGTTGAAAAGATGGTTTCTGATCTTCAAAAATCTATTCAGGAGGTTCAGAAGTTGCGTCAAGGGGTTACCAATCTTAATCAAAATATTGATTCACTTAACGCCATTTATGGCAACATGCTTTCTGCGATGAACGTCATGTCCAATAATTAAATGAATAAATGCAATAGATTTTAATTAGGTATGGCCCACGGAAAAGAAACACCCAGGCAAAAAATGATAGGTATGATGTACCTAGTACTTACTGCTATGCTTGCGCTAAACGTGTCGGCAGAAGTATTGGATGCATTCGTGCTTGTTGACCAAGGATTAATCCAAACGAACCATAGCTTTTCCTCCAAAAATGCTGATGCCTACAACGAATTTGACAAAGCATTTGCAGTAAACCCAGAAAAAGTAAAGCCGTGGAAAGATAAAGCGGATGAGATTCGAAAGAGGACTCAGGAGTTAAACTACTATATTGAGGAGCTTAAGGCACAAATAGTGTATGCTTCCGATGGAAAAGATGCAGCTGCAGTTACTATAAAAAATGGTAAGATTGTTGAGGTTGATGGTGATAAATTACTCAATAAAGCAAATACCGATGCTGGCAGTAGAGTTATGCTTGGCAGCGATAAGAATGGAGAGGCCTATAATTTAAGAAAAAAAATAGCAGATTATAGAAATTATTTAATAGGATTTATTGCCGATAAACAAAAGTTCGAACCCCTTGTGTCCTCCCTCAAAATTTTACTTAATACAACCGATCCTCCACAAAAGGAAGATGGAACAACAAGAACATGGGAAACAGGTAAGTTTGAAAGTGTTCCTGTAGCTGCTGATTTGCCGATACTTACAAAAATGCAGCTTGACGTGCTCAACAGTGAAGCTGAAATAATTAGCTATCTCCTCCAGCAAATTGATGCCGGATCGTTGAGATTCAACAAGGTAGAGGCAATTGTAATTGCCAACTCCGATTATGTATTGCAGGGTAATGAGTACCAAGCACAAGTATTCCTAGCAGCCTCTGACTCCACACAGGATCCGAAAATATATGTGGGTTCTGTTGACTCAACAATGACGGCCGCAGGCACAAGAGATTACAGTATCAAAGGAAACTCTACTGAACTTACTGTTAGTAAAGGAATTGGCATATACAAGGTTCGTATCCCAAAATCAGGAGTGGTGCACTGGGGCGGACTAATACAACTGAAATCTCCAGATGGACGGTTGATTAAAAAACCGTTTAAGGCAACATTTCAAGTGGCGGTTCCTTCCATTGTGGTATCACCAAGTAAAATGAACGTGCTCTACCGTGGCGTTGACAACCCCGTAGATATCTCTGTAGCCGGCGTGCCAATGGACAAAATACAACCCTCAATCGACAACGGGTCAATAAAAAGAGTTGGCAATGCCTTTGTTGTACAACCTGGCCCTGGAAAAATTGCAAACATTTCGGTACTTGCAACCATCGACAACGCAAAGAAAAATCTTGGAAAAGTTCAGTTTCGTATTAAAAATGTACCTGATCCTACCCCACGAGTAATTGGCATAACCACTAGAACCGTTGATAAGGTTTACCTGACAGCGGCTGATGGAATCGCGGCAGAAATGCCACCCGATTTCGACTTTGACCTTACCTTTACCATTAAAAGCTATACCGTATCGGCGATTATTGACGGTTATGAGCAAAGTGCCGATGTTTCGGGTTGGCGATTTTCAGATAAGGCAAAAACAATTATCGGAAGAATTAGACCCAACCAACGGGTTCTCATTACAGATATTAAGGCTGTTGGCCCTGATGGATCTGTTAGAGACCTCAACGACATAAATATTAAAGTTAAATAACCACCACCATGAGAAGGAGTCTCCGTATTTTATTTGGCCTTACTACAATGGTAACCGTTGCTGCCTCCTCCTATGCGCAGCCGATTCAAAAGGAAAGCCTTGTTCAAGATGGCATTTATGTAAAAGAAACCATCAAAGAACGTATGCCCGTTCCATACCCATCGCTACGAGAAGCCGATGTTATGTGGAGTAAGCGTGTTTGGAGGATAATTGACCTTCGGGAAAAAATGAATCTTCCCCTTTACTTTCCAACGCAAGAAATGCAGGATAGAAAAAGTTTGATCCAAACCCTTTATAGTGCAATTAAAAAAGGCGAGGTGGTTGCCTACGATCCCGATGTCGACGATGAGTTTACTACTCCGATGTCGTTTAACGAGTGCGAAACTAAGCTCGGTGGCGGAATGGTTGAGGCAGGAAAGAACGAAGATGGCTCACCTAAAATGCAGTACGCCGATCCTAAATGGGCTGATATTAAGGAGTTTCTAATCAAAGAAGAATGGTATTTCGATAAAAAGTATTCCCGCATGGAGGTGCGAATTATCGGTATTTGCCCAATTAGAGTTTATTACAAGACTGTTAATACTGGTGACGAAAATGCTGATGAGGAAAATACTGGCACCCTAACAAAGGTTAAAACATTCTGGGTATACTTCCCCGAAGTGAGAAAGGTGTTGGCAAATACAACCGTTTTCAACGATCACAACGATGCACAACGCATCTCTTTAGACGATCTTTTCTTTTTTAGACGGTTTGAATCCTACATTGTTCAGGAAGGAAACGTTTACAACAACCGTATGATAAATACCTACACCCTTGGAGGTGTTCCAAATATGGAGGAGTCGGAAAGGATTAGAAATGACATTTTCGATACCGAACACGACCTGTGGGAATTCTAATACTACTCATTGCAATAAAAAGCCATCTCAAAACGAGATGGCTTTTATTTTTCACGACTATGTAGAAATGAAACCTAAAAATGCAATCTAGGTAAACTGCTCTCCCTTTTCAATTAGAATATCGCTTACAAAGGATTTAATTTCCTGCTCATCATCCATTCTACAAACCAGCAAAATTCCATCCGATTCCACCACAATGCAGTCGCTTAATCCTTGTAGAACCACTAACTTCTCGTCAGGAACACGGACAAGACAATTCTTAATCCCATAGTTCATCACATTGGCACCAGTAACTGAATTACCCAACTTATCTCGCTTCGAATTGATAAATAGTGACCCCCACGTTCCCAAATCAGACCATCCAAATTCGGCCATAATAACGTATACGTTGTCTGCCTTTTCCATAATGCCATAGTCGATGGATACGCTACGACACTCAGAGTATATATCGCGAATAAACCCCTCTTCTTTGGATGAGTTATAGAGTCCAATACCGTCAGCAAAGAGGCTACTAACCTCAGGCAATAAATCGCGAAAGCTATCGAGTATTGTTGTCAAGGACCAAATAAATATCCCCGAATTCCAAAAAAATTCTCCGCTTTTCAAAAATATCTTTGCCATGTCGAGATTAGGCTTTTCGGTAAAGGTTTTGACCTTTCGAATACCAGCCTCCGGAGCAGAAACCCCACTATTAATTTGAATGTAGCCATAGCCGGTCTCTGGCCTTGTTGGCTTTATACCAATGGTAATTAGCGACTTGTTAGCTTCGGCAAAGGCAAGACCCTGAAGTATAGTATTGTGAAACTGCTTCTCATTAAGAACCAGATGATCAGAAGGTGCCACCACCATTACGGCATTGGAATTCCTTTCCAGAATTTTATAGTTAGCATAGGCTATGCAAGGTGCGGTATTTCTCCTCAGTGGTTCAAGCAAAACTTGTGACTCATCAATTTCTGGAAGTTGCTCGAGGACAATATCCTTATAGGCGACGCTTGTAACCACCATTATGTTTTCCACCGGAATAATGGCAGCAAACCTGTCAAAAGTTTGTTGTATAAAGGTTCTCCCGGTGCCAAGGATATCGAGAAACTGTTTTGGCTTAGCATTTCTGCTAAGAGGCCAAAAGCGGCTTCCAACGCCACCAGCCATAATTACACAGTAATGGTTTTTATTCATGACTTGGTTTTTTTTACAAATTTAGGAAAAGAACTACACCCTCCACCGAAAATGGTTAATGAAAGGAATTTTCTACCTTTGTTAAAAAAAAGGATGGAACTGTTTCATGCTATTGGCGATTATGTTTTGCTGATGAAGCGGGTGTTTTCAAGACCTGAGAAAAAGTCGATGTACTATCGACAGGTAGTGAAAGAGATAGAGTCGTTAGGGGTAAACTCCATTGGCATTGTAGCCATCATATCGGCATTTATGGGTGCTGTAATTACCCTTCAAACCGCTTACAATACGGAAAGCCCATTTTTACCGAATTACATAATTGGAGTTGCAGCCCGAGACTCCATTCTCCTTGAGTTCTCATCTACCATAGTTGGGCTGATTCTAGCAGGTAAGGTTGGCTCAAATATTGCCTCTGAAATAGGCTCAATGCGCGTGTCGGAGCAGATTGACGCACTGGAAATTATGGGCGTTAACTCAGCGAGTTTTCTTATTCTACCAAAGATTGTTGCCACCGTTTTATTCAATCCGTTTTTAACTATCCTCAGCGTGCTAGTTGGTATTACCGGTGGGTGGTCAGTTGGTGTTTTCACTGGCGTAATTACCACTGAGAGCTATATTAATGGAATTCAATACGGTTTTGTTCCATATTATATCACCTATGCATTAATAAAAACCGTCGTCTTTGCCTTTCTTATTACCACCATCTCCGCTTACTATGGCTTCACAGTTAAGGGCGGCTCCGTAGAGGTTGGCCGATCTAGCACAAAAGCAGTGGTGGTTGCCAGTGTGGCCATTTTGCTCTTCAATTTAATCCTTACTCAAATGCTTCTTAAGTAACCATGATAAAAGCCATTAATTTATCTAAATCCTTTGACGGCAGGTTGGTGCTCGAGAATATCTCTGCCACTTTTCACCAGGGAAAAATAAACCAAATTATAGGAGAGAGCGGCTCCGGCAAAACTGTGCTGCTGAAATCGCTTGTTGGGCTATACCCTATTGATAATGGAGAAATTTACTATAACGATACCCTGTTTTCATCTATAGATAGGAAGGGGAGGCAGACCTTGAGAAAAAAGATAGGAATGCTCTTTCAGGGTGGTGCCCTATTCGATAGCGTTTCTGTTCTTGAAAATGTTAAATTTCCGCTCGATATGTTTACAGATATGAGCGAAGCGGAAAAACTTGAACGGGCAAACTTCTGTCTTCAACGGGTCAATATTTCCGACTCAAACAAGCTCTTCCCTTCTGAAATTAGCGGTGGAATGCAAAAGCGAGTGGCCATTGCTCGGGCCATTGCCTTAAATCCTAAATATCTCTTTTGCGATGAACCCAACTCAGGCCTTGACCCCCGTACGGCAACGGTCATCGATAACTTAATTAAGGAGATAACGGAGGAATACCAAATCACCACCATCATCAACACGCACGACATGAACTCTGTAATGGAAATTGGGGATAAAATTCTCTTTATCTATCAAGGTCAAAAATGGTGGGAAGGGACTAGGGAAGAAATTTTAAAAACCGACAATAAGGAGTTGAACCAGTTTGTTTTCTCCTCATCACTAACACGAGCAGTAAAAGGTAAACTTTAACCGTGGAGCATAAGCCATTCAAGCATTGGCTTATCCAATATTTCAATGGTAGTTCCTTCAATGCGAATAATGCCATCCTTCCGGAACTCGGAAAGGCTTCTTATTACATTCTCCACCCGCATATCGATGAGATCACCTATTTCCTTACGTGATATGGGAAGTGAAAAAGTATTGGACTTATAAACGTCGTCAGCAAACATCAATATTATAAAGGCAATTCGCCCCCGAAGTTGACGGGTATTTAGCTCCAGCCTGGTATTTAGCAACTTGTTAGACACAATGCTCATTTTCTCCAACAGCGTCCTTGCAAATGTGCCACTCTTCAAAACAAGTTGCTCCACAGCCCCAATATTTACCATACAGAGCTCGGTATCCTCAATTGCAGTGATTGTATATTGGTATGTGGATGAAGAGAAAAGACTTAGAAGTCCTATAAAATCAAGTGGTGAAGCAATACCTATAATCTGCTCGTGACCCTCGGTGTTTCGCCGCGAAAGTTTAGCCAATCCATCCCTCAAATAAATGAAATGGCGAACTAAATCCCCCTGCTTGGCAATTACCTCACCTTTTCCCGCAACAAAGATCTCCTTCCCATCCTCCACCACCATCAGCTCCTCTGTTGTTAAGCTTCTGAACAAAGTCGACCGAAGGCTGCAATTTCGGCAATCCTCGCTATTGCATGAAATTTTCATGTGGCTAAGATATATGATATATGATTATTATCAGCACGGATAGCCATCATACTAGATGTATGACCTCCTATATACTTACGGCTTACAGTTGCTCCTGAGCTAATTGTGAGTATGCTTCTCAGTGGTGGACTATAGAAATTGCACCTACCGTCATACAATATGCGCTAATACTAACCCAATAACAATTACCATGACAAACAAAAATTATCCCATCAAGAATGAGCTGAATATCTGTGCCAAAGTTAGCGTTGATGATGTCTAGAAAACGCTGGCAATGGCCAAGGTTATGGAAGGTATTGAAGCTGGCGTTTCTGCAATGATGAAAAGTCAGATGGAGAAATTAGATACCCCAACAATTGAGGCGTTTCTTGAGTTTATCACTGCTGGAGGAGGGGAGATTCACACCTGTAAGCTGGCTGTAGACATGTTTGGTCTTAAAAAAGAGGACCTTAGCAAACATGTTGTTGACATTATTACCATAGGTCAATTCTACAAACTATCAGCAGGACAAGGAACACAGATTATTTTTACATAATAAGGCAGCTCACTATTACAAGAAAACCGGGATGACAACCCGGTTTTTTTATACCGAGTTTAAACTCTCCTAACCAAAGGATTACTCTTTAACATCCTCATAGTCGACATACTCCCCCAGATTCTGGAATTTACCGCTACCCTCATTGGCGTTTGCATTGTCCTTAATCCAAACCTCACCCTCCTTGTGCTGCTGATCAGTAGCATCATTGGTGGGTCCCCTTTTGAATAACTTTCTCACTTTATACCTTAAAAATATCAAGGATACAAATCCTAGTAGAAAGATGATGAGGATAAAAAAAAGTAAAAATTGAAATAGAAATAACATAGTATAGCTTATTCTTTAAATCTGTAAAACTGAACCTCCCCCGATGAATTAACTGAGGCCATCCCAAAGGTGGACGATTTTACATCAGGATTAACATATGTAGCGTAAATGCTACCTCCAAGAGGAAAACCGCTTAAAATCGTTCCGTTAGAATTCACCATATACGACTTTTCGTGGTTAGTATGCACCAAAATATATTTTCGACCTTTAGCACCATAAGCTATCTCCGGCCAGGAGTCAATATCGCCATCAAACTTAACGGCAAACATTTTATTCCCTTTTCCATCGGAAACATTAATTTGATTGCCATCTGCTATAATAACATCACCCTGCATGTTTCCGTTCAAATCTGCGAAAATAAAGTAGTAGCCTTTATCTCCTTGGCTTGATACAATAGCGCGGGATTTTCCGTCTGTATTAAGCCATACAATTTCGCCAGCACTACTAGGTAACATAAAGCCGCTATTATTATCTGCCAAGTAGCATTTTGCATTTGCCGCGGGCACAATGGACTTATCCACCATAATTCTATCGCGTCCCCGCCGATCAAGAAAGTAAAACTTAAGCCCGTCGTGAATTGTGATATAATCTTTGCCTTTAATACGGAAATAATCTACTGGTGCAGAAACCACTCCACCTGTTGTGGTAAATTTCCAACCTTTAATCTCCTTCCCGCTTTTATCGTAGAGCAATACTCTGCCATCGGCAACCGGAACAAAGATTCGGTTCTCTCCATTGTTGTCGTAATCAAAAAATGAAGCCATGGCTGTAGCAGGAGAAGGGAGCAAAATTGGGAATCCATCGACAACCTCACCATTCCTATCGATAAGGTATACGCTCCGCTTGGTTGTAAAAAACAGCTGATACTTGTGATTTCTGAAATAATCAACACTTTGGATATCTCCAACAATATGCTCATCAATTTTTTTCTTCCAAAGTAAGGTGCCGTCGCTCTTCAGCATGTACAGCTGATTTTGGCTATCGGTGAAAACTAGCTGCTGCTGTTTCGTCTTGTAGTCTTTAAAAATATAAGGTTTGCTACTTATAACGGTATCTGCTTTGAATGTCCACTCAGCATTAGGAGAACCGGACGTAGAGGTAGCCACCGCAGGTGTTGTAATAAAGAAGTTGGTAAACAATTTACCCTTCAATGAGCGAAACTGAATACCAATGCCGCCAATACCATTAAGTAACTCGGGCGTTTTTGCGAACTCTTGCTGTAGCGGGCTCTTTTCAATCACTGAAAGCAAACTGTTGCCAGTAACTGGGTTGAGGTAAAAAAATATGTTCCCCATTGAAGCAACATACGGCAATACAGATTGGTATGAACTGGTTACCTTGAGCTTATCACCACTATTCAGGGCATTTATAAAAGATTCAAGCCCCTTTTGATCGGAAGCAGTAATAAAGTAGTTTTGGTAAAAAGCAGCCACATTCTCCGTGAAAGGAAAAACCAAACCTTTAAACATAGCTTCTGAAAAGTCGGACGATGGTAGGTTGTAAATCAGAACTTTTTCTTTTCCTATCAACAGCACTTTAGCAATCGGTTGCTTGCCAGTCTCCTTTTTTAGCAGTGCTAAGTTTTCTTTGGCCAGAAGTTTTGCTGTCTCTGGATCGTTGAGACCATAAAGGTTTAGCCAGCAACCACCTCCTGCAATATTTACGTCACGGTAAAAGAGCGAAATAATGCTATTCGTTTTGCCAACCCGTATAAATCGGTCGATGCTAAAATTACCGCCTTGCTCCCACTCCTTAAGCCTTGTATTGTGTGCATAAAGCTTATTCTCCTTATCAAGATAGCTGTTGTAGTCAGAAATGAAACCGTTAATATCACTTATTTGGTAGCTAACAAAACAGGCAACAGAAGCAGGTAACAGCTCAGAAACCTTGACCGGAAGAGGCGATTGGTGAAGAAATATTCGGAAGAATCGATTGGTTGAGTCGCTGGCTAGTGTGAAACCATTTGCAATAAAGGCATTGCTGTGCATAAACCCATCAACAGCAATCCAATCAGATAGCTTATTGAGGAGCTGTATCCGTTGCACAATTGCATTGCCAAGCAACGGTTGTAGGATAGAAGTAATATTCCTTCCATTTACCAACATGTTGACACTCACATTATCGCCAAGTGTTTTCCATAGGGTTTTAAAGCCATCGGACTTTAACAGCGATTCGCCGCTGGAAAGCTGTCTGAGTGCTGCCTCAACAATCATTCTGCTGGAGGAGATAATTGCAATTCGATTTGCAACAACAAAATAGACATCCGGTTCAAAAACTTTTCCTGGCATCAGGTGGATTACATCGCTTCCTTGATATTTACTAGATTCCACCCTTATTCCCTTGGCCGCAAAGAATGAGGTCAGATCGCCAAGGTCACGACTATGAACTTCCGGTGGAATTTGAAGGTAGAAGGCAGCTTTATTGCCTCCCCTGCCGAAAGGGTGAATAGAAATGAACAACGGACTTGAGGCATAGAGATTTCGAAGAATATCGTTGCTAGTGAATAGTACAGTCAGGCTTTTTTCCTCCTTTTCAAATGATTCATACCAATTGGTTCCAGCCAATAGTTTCTGAAACTCAGAACCTTCATCGTTAAGACCAAAAAGTTGCTGTGTTGAGGAAAAACGCATCACTACTGAGGCATCCAATGGAATGGCAGCAATAGGCTCGGAAGAATTTTCCTTGTTATAGAAAATGGTAAATACGTATACGACTCCAACAACTAAAAGCAATATGGCCACAAAAAGGGCTACAACATTTTTACGCAACATACCTTCAACTCAATATTCCATACAAAGTTAGCTATTCAACTTCCAATCCAAAAGGTTTTCCTATGTATTAAAACTATTTAACCGTTGAGATGATGAAAACAACTGTTAAACAAGCGGTATCGACCGATGGAACTAGAATATTTTATCCCATTTGCTTGGTAGACAAGATTGTTGTGCTTAACAATGGTGAAGTGGTTGAGCAGAGAATCAATCAGGAGCTCATGGCCATAAGCAATGGTTTGCATGCAATCATAGCGAGTTGTAATATCCGAGGCAAATTAATTAATTCATTAATCTTTCGTCACAATCAATTCAATTTGTTGGATTTCTGTGGTTTAGTGCCCTAACTTTACCTGATTACTCTCTCAACTAATTGAAAAAGTCATGTGGAAGTATCTTGTTACATCAGCAATGTTGCTCATGCTTATGACCATAGGTAAACTGCATGCGCAAAATTATGCTCAGAACTCCAGAAGCACCTACTTTGAAGTTAGTTTGGGTGCTGCTATCCCCAGCGGTGACTTTGCCAAAACAAGCGGAGCAAATGCAGGGTTTGCAAAAACTGGTGCAAGGGTTAACATAATAAATTATGGCACCCAATTCACCCCACACTGGGGATTATGTGCAACCCTATTCGGCGATGCAACACCTGTTGACATTACGGCAGAGAATACACCAATGTGGGCTTACGCAGGCTTGCTGGTTGGACCCACTGCAACCCTTCCATTAGGTCGACTACTTCGCTTTGACCTAAAAGCGATGATTGGCACATCCTCAACATCATCACCAGTTTTTCAATACGGTGGAATAACCACCGATTCAAAAAGTGCAAGTAGCACTATCTATCAGATTGGTGCCAAGGTACGATTCAATCCTACCAGTAGGTTTGGCATACACCTAAATGCTGATTATGTGAGCTTAAGACCAACTTTTAGCGGCCAAACGATGAAGATCTCCTCCTTTGATATTTCATTTGGACTTGCCTACTATTTTGGCAGGATTGAACAGATGGCAACTAGCGAATAGTGGCTAGTTATCAAAACTGAATTGCATCTCAAACTGGTTTACAAAAGGTGCAAATCCTATTTTTTCTAACGCGGCAGCTAACTCAGGTTTATCCTCAACGTTTATTAGCCGTAGTTCTTCCGCTTGGGTTGATTCAGCAAGCTTCTTAAAAAGAATTTTGCCAAACCCTTTGCCTCTAAATTCTCTTTTGATTGCAAACTGTGGAATATCGCCAGCCTTAGAATGAATTACACCATATCCAACAACCTCATTCACGTGGAGCAATTCGAAGCTACGATAGTTTGGGTCATTTAAAATTGAGGGGATTGCATTCTGCCAGGTGGGAGCATAATCCCACCAAGTTGTGTAGTTCACAAGCTGATTACCATCTATCTCGTTCAGGTGAAAAGTCTTATCAATCAAGTCCATCTCGGTTAACCTCTTTGTTTGCGTTTTATAGCAGAGCAGGTGGCGAGAAATGTGAAAACCATGCTTTTCGTAAAGCTTTTGGGCAGGAAGATTGTCCTCTAAAACCTCTAGCACATAGTGTTGAATTCCTCGCTCCCGGAGCATCATAATCATTTGCTGAAGCAGCTTGCTTCCTAGCCCTTGGTTGCGATAGGTGGGCAAAAAGCCAGTGCCCCCATCGTAGCAATACCTCTGCCCATCAACTATTCGGTAGCCATTAAGTATAAATCCAATAAGCCCATTTTCATAGAGACCCACAGAGTAATCCTTGTTGATGTCGCGGCACCTAATAAAATCCTGAAATTTCTCCTTAGTCATGGCTATGTTCACCGCATAGTCGCTGAACGCCTCCACAAAGGCCGAATGAATTGTGTCTACCGATTCGTTGTTGAGCAGCTTTGTCTCCATACCTGAGCAATTAAGTTTCCATATTTTGAATAAAGATTAGTGTCAAAGGTTTAAGTCTTAATGTAAAAGAGGCAATAATCCAAACTCGCACACCTGAAAGAATATGGCTGTATTCCTCAAATAGTTTAGGAAAAACGAGCACAATTTTCTGCATCGCTGTAACTTTTTTGCATCGAAATTCATCATATCGATTAGTGATGCAAATGCATCATTCCTTAATACTCGATCGTTCTTTAACCATGCAGTAAAACAAGTTACTCAATACAACTCATACCATGTTTCAAAATCTACTCAAGCATAGCTTTCGTGCACTTAACCGGCAGAAAGGCTATGTATTTCTAAATATTCTTGGGCTTTCCATTGGTATTGCCTGCAGCTTAGTAATCATTCTTTTTATAGTGCATGAGCACAGCTTCGACCAATTCAACCAAAAAAAGGATCGCATATACCGGCTCATTTTAAGCGGGAAGATTGGAGGGCAGGAGTTGAATGTGGCATCTACAGCTGCCCCCATAGGACCAACCATGCTCATAGATTTTCCTGAAGTAGAAGACTTTACCCGCATTAATTCATGGGGTGAAACTATTCTGAAAAACGATACCCAAAGTTTTACCGAAACTGCCTTTATTGAGGCCGATTCTTCATTTTTTAATATCTTTTCCATTCCCCTTCTTGTGGGAGACCCAAAGAAAGCATTGGCTTCGGACCACAGCCTAGTGCTGTCAGAATCCACCGCAAAAAAGATTTTTGGAAGCAGCAATCCCATGGATAAAATGCTGAAGGTAGACGACGATTCAGTGCTTTACAGAGTTACTGGAGTAATGGCTGATATTCCTGAGGCTTCACACCTACAAGCCAATGTTATTGGTTCGTTTATGTCAAATCCTAGGTCGAAGGACAACCAATGGCTTTCGAACAGCTTCGAAACCGATCTGCTACTAAAACCCAACACCAACAAACAACAGGTGGAGGCAAAAATTCCAGCACTGCTACAAAAGTATGTTGGCCCTCAAATTCAACAAATTCTCGGTATTAGCCTTGAAGATTTTCTTGCAAAAGGGAATAAGTATAACCTGTATCTCCAGCCACTTTCGGACATACACCTCAACACCAGTATCCAGCAGGATATGAAGCAACCGAGCGATCCAAAATACCTGCTCATTTTTGGCAGTATAGCACTCCTCATAATACTCATTGCAGCCATTAACTTCATGAACCTTTCCACGGCACAGGCTTCTAAAAGGGCAAAGGAGGTGGGTATAAAAAAGGTCAGCGGTTCAACCAGAGGAATGCTAATAGGGCAGTTTATTGGGGAGTCGGTTTTGCTAACTTTTGGTTCGCTCATACTGGCCATCTTTATTGTGGAACTTGCCTTTCCATACTTCAACAACCTTCTTGACACGGAGCTTCGGTTGAACTACTTTGGCTACATCTACACCATTCCTGCCCTGATAGCTCTTGCCATAGCCATTGGACTCCTTTCTGGTAGCTATCCAGCCTTCTACCTGTCATCGTTTAACCCATACGATGTGTTAAAAGGGAAAATTAGGGCAAGCATGCGCAATGGCCGACTACGAAGTGTTCTGGTGGTGCTACAGTTCACCATCTCCATTATTCTTATAGTTGGAACCATCGTTATTTTTAGGCAGATACAGTTTATGCTCAATAAAAATCTAGGGTTTAACAAGGAGCAGCTAGTGGTAATTACCCGTGCAGGAACTATTGGGCCAAGAATTAAAGCATTCAAGGAATCGATGAAAAGTATTCCTGGTGTAATTTCGGTCAGCGCCTCAACGGCTGTTCCAGGCCACAACAACAATAACAACGGCTACATGATGGAGGGGCGAGGGCAGGAAACTTTCCTTATGCAAACCAACTGGGTGGACTACGACTTTTTGAAAACCTACGACATTAAGCTGGATACGGGACGCTTTTTCAGCCAAGCGTTTCCCACCGACCAGAACGCCTGCGTGGTAAATCAAAGTGTGGTAAAACAATTCAACCTTGTCAATCCGCTGGCAACGCGCTTCATCAACGCAAGAAGGATGGACGATAGTTCAGCCAACAGCTTTATGCCCATAATAGGGGTAGTCAAAGATTTCAACTTTGAATCACTGCGTTTTCAGATTACACCCTACGTGATGCGCTTCAAGAAAGAAGGGAATACCTGGGGTTACATTACGGTGCGAATTATGCCCAAAGATATTCCCAACACCATGGAGAACATTGAGAAGGTGTGGGGCGATTTCACCTCCAATGAGCCCATGCAGTACTTCTTTTTCGACGATGATTTTGCAAGGCTTTACAAAGAGGAGACACAAAACGCCCAGCTGGCTGTGCTTTTTGCCATTCTGGCCATTTTCATTGCCTCACTGGGATTGCTGGGGTTAACCTCCTTCGCAGTGGAGCAACGAACCAAGGAAATAGGAATTCGAAAAACCATGGGCGCTTCGGTGATGAGCATATTATTCCTCATTTCGAAGGAGATTATTACGTTGGTTACCATTGCAACGGTAATTGCCCTAC
The DNA here is from genome assembly GCA_035530955.1 of Williamwhitmania sp. Taxonomy (GTDB): domain Bacteria; phylum Bacteroidota; class Bacteroidia; order Bacteroidales; family Williamwhitmaniaceae; genus Williamwhitmania. Next base: position 16,680 of record DATKTT010000299.1, read on the forward strand.
CCATTACCTACTTCCTCGCCAATGCATGGCTGCAAAACTACTACTACCGCATAACCCTTAGCCCGTTCGATTTCCTAGCAGGCTTCCTTGCGGCTCTAATCATCGCTATTTCAACCATAAGCTACCTCACCATTAAGGCGGCAAAAGCCAATCCAGTGGATTCCTTAATTTACGAGTAAAAATAACAAGCCCTTCATTTTACTGCCTACAAAAACAGTAAAGTGAAGGGCTAAATGTATGTTGCTAAAATTGAACTGGACTTCTACGATGCATGAAATACTTTAGCACGACCTGATCAACAAAAAATGTGAAGAAGGTGGCTAGCACAACCTCACCAATTGGAACAAGGTTGTGAATGAAAAAGGAGAACCATTCAATACTTTGGAGAGATTTATCCAAATTAGCCCAATAAAGAGTTCCTCCAAGCACAACAAGTACCCCAATCACCACCAATACTTTAAGGCCAAAATCGAGCAAGAGCTGACGCCAAGCCAATTGACGCTCAATGCGGGCAACAACGCGATCGGCAAATGACGCTGGAATATCAAACTCCGGTGCAGCAGATAGAGCTTGGTCTATAAGCTGGTCAAGATTGTCGGGTAACGATTTGCTGTTCATGGTTATAAAGATAGCTGTTTGTCGTTATTTAATATGCGTTCCTCCGCAATGTCAGGAAACTGTTTTACCAGTGCATCGTGTATCAACTTGCGGCCACGGTTAAGGTAACTCTTTATGGTTCCCTCCTGCATATTGGTAATATCTCCAATTTCCTGTATCGAAAACTCCTCCAAGTAGAACAGCGTCATAACTGTTCTGTAGTGAACTGGCAGCTGGCCAACCAACAGATGAACCGACCGCTTAAGATCACTGCTCTGCACAAGTTCGGAGGGCGTTTGAGGAGACGGCAGTGAGATGGAAAAATCTTCCATGTTTTCGGTAAATTGCAATTTTTCTTTTCCCCTTCTGCGAATATGGTCAATGCAGGTATTGTATGCAATGGAGCCAATCCAAGTCGATAGCTTGGAATCGCCTCTGTAACTATCGATATTTCGGAACACTCTAATAAACACTTCCTGGCACATATCCTCCGCATCCTCCTGTTGACGGACCATACGCAGAACCATATGCCAAACCAGCCTCTGGTACTTACTCACCAGAAAACGAAAAGCGTTGGTATTACCACATTTTATCTGTGCTATGAGATCTGCGTCGGTCATCTACACTATTTGTCGGAACAAGCTACGAAAAGGTTGCAGGAAATCGGAAAAGTAACTCGAATTATTTTTCAATCGAAAATTATACAAAGAAACAGAACGACGTGAAGTCCTGTGACAATTTTTTGCTCTATAACCAAGGTTAAACAACTATCTCTCAAATAAAATAGAGCCATTCTGCAAAAAAAGTAGCATCCGCTGCAACCTTGTCAAAACATTTGACGACAAATGGAACAGAACTAACACTAAAAAACAGAATTATGCAAGACGTATTTACAACGGCGGTAGTTTTCTTCGGAATTTACTACATCCTAAGAATGTTCACCAACTTTCTCCTCAAGCGAAAAATTATTAAGACTGGGCATATCGGTAAAGCAGACATTCTGAACGAGGTGATGGTTCAACCTCAGGAAAACGAAAATCGCTATCCAACGCTAAAATGGGGATTGGTTGCTCTAATGGCCGGCATAGGTTTGCTGGTGGACGACCAGTTTTTTAATACCAGCGGCGACTACTCCGGATATGCACAGCATGGTATGGCTCCTTTTGGAATTGAGCTAATGTTTATTGCAGCTGGTTTTCTGATCTACTTCTTCATAGCTAACGCAAAGAAAAAGTAGCACCCGAAAGAGTTGAACATTTTAATGGTTATTGACCAAAAAGCCCTTTGAAACAAAGGGCTTTTTGCATTATGCAAAAGAAGGAGTTGTTCCGACCAGAACACTCCTTCATACACGCCTCAGATATAAACAATTACTTCTTATCGCATGGTTTGTAGATTGCACCTGTAGCAAAATCCACAATCGTGCCAGGCAAGAATAATAAAACATCAGCTATAAGAGCTCCTCCTCTAATTTCTCTTTGAGGTTGACCCGGCGCTGGCTTTGTCCGTTGACATTCTGAAACTGTTCCACCAAAAACGGTTGCACAACTAGACAACGTAGCCAATATTGCTACTATCGTCATCGCATTTAAAACTCTCTTTTTCATTGAAAACTGATTTAGGGTTAAACATATAATTAACTACTATAGTTTTACAACAGTAGTTTTTGAAATCCAATCATGTAATCCTTTCTTGAAAAAAAGGAAAGATAAGG
>DATKTT010000300.1:0-2105 GCA_035530955.1 Williamwhitmania sp.
CACAACCAACAATCCGTTGGGCCTATCCAGCTTTCTCACGGTAGCGTACCTCTTTAACTAGGCTGCCATGAAACAACTTTTCATCGTGCTTGCCATAGCCATTACCTCACCATTTCCAGCTAGGAGCCAAGTGGGTAGTGACTCCACAAGACATTCTCACATTCTCATAGAAACCTTGCTGGAGGAGCTTGCCGAAAAGGAAGATATGAGCGAAGAGGCCTTGGAGGATGTCTCCAACAATCTTCTTAACCTGATTGACAACCCAATAAACATTAACGATACCACCCCGGGAAACTTAGCCCAGCTACCTCTCACCAATTTACAGGTAGGTAGCATTTTGGATTATATCAGAAAGCACGGGCAGCTGGCTAGCCAATACGAACTACCGTTGATTCCAGGCATAGACCAAGCCCTTGCTGAAAATTTGATACCCTTCATCACCGTGGGGCCAGTTGTAAAAGCCTCTTCAAGTAAAAAAACTCGGAACAGGTTGCTTATGCGCTACAGGAGGGTGCTGGAGCAGCAAAATGGTTATCTACCTCTATCGAAAGGTGGGCCTGTAAACGGCTACCTTGGCTCGCCAGATGGGCTCCTAGTGAAGGGACGAATGCAGCTTCCCCATCGAATAACACTTGGCTTTACCGCGGAGAAAGATCCAGGTGAGGAGTTTCTTAGGGGGAGTAACCCCAACGGCTTCGACTTCTATTCGGGATACATCGCAGCAACTGAACTAGGGGTGCTGAAGCAGCTGGTAGTGGGTGACTTCTCCGCCAACTTTGGACAGGGACTCACCCTTTGGACTGGCTACTCTCTAGGAAAGGCGAGCTTGCTCATCGATCCAGGAAAAAGAGGTAGGACCATCTCACCCTACTCCTCCACCGACGAGAATCGTTTCTTTAGGGGTGTGGCAACCACGGCCGCTTGGGGTGAAGTAACAATCACAGGCTTTGCTTCCCACAAAAACATGGATGGGAATCTCGAAACTGACACCACGGGATTCAGCAGCTACCTCGCCACAGGCAGCCATGCCACAGCGAACGAAATGGCCAACAAGCACACCATTTCGGAGGACGCTATGGGTTTAAACTTTTCACTGAGCCACAGTTGGTTTAAAGTTGGAGTTTCTGGGTTTGGTGCAAAAACTAACAAACCGTTCGTTCCCTCCACAGCGCCACAGGATATGCTCGAACCTGACCCAACAGAAATTCTTCGCATTGGCACACACTTTTTGGCCATAACCCACAAGGCAGAGTTCTTTGGCGAAGTGGCCACCGACCAATACCGCTCCACAGCCATGGTAGCCGGAGGCATGTGGCAAGCCGCACCCGCACTTACCGCCTATATTGTTGGACGAAATTATGGCAAACGCTACCTCTCCCGCATGACCGCAGGGTTTGGCGAGGGTAGCCAAACCAGTGCTGAACGAGGAATTTGCATCGGGCTGGAGACCAGTCCCTATCCCAAATGGCGGCTGCGAAGCTACGCCGACTTCTTTTCCTTCACTTGGCTAAGGTATAGAGCGTCGGCGCCGTCGTCCGGCAACGAAGTTTTCACCGAGGCTACATTCCGCTCCGACTCAGGGTTTGCGCTACAGCTACTTTTTACCCGTGAGACAAAGCCATACAACATTGACATAAACCAAAACACACAGCTTGAGCAGAACACCAAAACAAGGGCTAGGGTGCAAATCACCTTTTCGCCCTCGAAAACGGTGACGCTGCGCACAAGGCTGGAGCATGTTTGGTATGACAAGGAACTATCACCCAACGAAAAAGGAGTGGTGCTGCTTCAGGATTTAACTTGGTACGCAGGCAATAGAAAGCTATCGCTGAGCGCAAGGGCAGCCTACTTCAACACCGATGGATGGGACTCACGGCTATACGCCTACGAGAGCGACGTACTTTACTCCTTTTCTGTTCCAGCCTACTATCTTTCCGGAGCGCGATTCTACCTGCTTGCCACCAGCAAGCTCACCCAAAATCTTACGCTTTGGTTACGCTGGTCGCAAATCCGTTTTGCCCAAAAAAACGAGGTCGGTTCGGGTCTTACTGCGATAAACGGAAATGCAAAAAACGAGGTCAAAGCCCAATTCCTACTGAGGTTTT
>DATKTT010000301.1:0-2102 GCA_035530955.1 Williamwhitmania sp.
ATCTCACAAAGCGACACCGTTGGCAATACCATTACCCTTGATTCAAAAGTATTCAACCAGGGGTTTATTGTATCGCCGGAGGAGTTAATCCTGGGAAAGGTTGCCGGCCTAAGAATAACCTCCAACAGCGGAAAACCGGGTAACGGATTTACCATTCAAAACCGGGGCATCAGCACCTTTTTAACCGACAATAGCCCGCTTTACATTGTGGACAATGTTCCTATTGTAAACGGATATATCAACATAAACCCCAACGACATTGCCACCGTTACGGTGATTAAGGACGCTTGGGCCGTGGCACTCTATGGCGATAGGGCCGCCAATGGTACCATTGTAATCACCACCAAAAGGGGAACCAAGCAGCTGCATGTAAGCTACTCCGGCAAATTGGGCGTATCGAACCTGCCAAAGCAGGTGGAGGTTTTTTCGGGCGATGAGTTCCGAAACCTTGTTTACGACCATTTCTCAAGCACTCCAAATACTATTAATCTTCTTGGAAGCGCGAGCACCAACTGGCAAAATGAGATTTACAGAAGCGCCATTAGTCAGGACCATCACGTGGACGTTTCAGGCTCCATTAGGGAAATCCCCTACCGTATTGCTCTTGGCAGGACCAACCAAGATGGCATTATTAAAACATCGAGCAATAATAGAACTACCGCGGCAATGTCGCTCACTCCAACGTTTTTCGACGACCACCTCAAAGTTGGATTTACGCTAAATGGAATTTTTGGAAAGGAAAGAATTGCAGACGAAAATGCAGTTAGGAGGGCGCTTCAATTTGACCCAACTCAACCCGTTATGAATAGCGACGGTAGCTATTTTGGTTATAGTGGTTTTCCTTCACTATATACTAATCCAGCTGCTTTGCTCAACTTTACTGATAACAGGCTTAACTCCGACCGCTACCTAGGCAACATTTCGGTAGACTACAAGCTGCATTTCTTGCCCGATATGCGCATAGTGTTCAACTATGGAGAAGACTACCTGAGCATAACTGACCGCGAGGTAGTTGATACTGCCATTGCTTGGCAAATAGCTCAAGGAAAAGGAAGCCAACAGCAGATAAAACAAACGCTAAAGAGTAAAATCTGGAATCTATCGGCAACCTATTCCAGAAGCATCGAAGCGCTAGCGAGTCAGGTTAGCTTAGTGGTTGGCGCATCCAGAACTAAAAATTCCATTTGGGAAAGCAATTATCACACCAGCATTATTCCATTTACGGTATACGATGACTCACAATATAACGTCGATGAACAATTAGGTTCAATATATGCACGAGCAGGTTACTCCTTTAAGGATAAATATCTCCTAAATGTTTGCATACGGAGAGAAAACGACGACCGATTTGCTGATGGGAATAAAGGCGGGCTCACCTATGTTGCATCGCTAAACTGGAAAATGAAGGATGAGGCATTTTTACAGAATAACAAAGCTATTTCAAAACTTGATCTAAGAGCCGGATATGGGCTCACTGGCTCCAACTGGCAATTTGGCACCTCCTTTGGTGGAGCCATGGATCCTAACTTAAGAAGGGAAAAGATATCAACCATAAGCCTCAGTGCCGACTATGGCCTATTCCAAAATCGAATTTATGGTTCCATCGATTTCTATTCTAAAACGAGCAGTGATCTATTTTTAGCGACTCCTGCCTACAACCTATCTGTTACTTCCAATGCAGGGAAGATTAGAAACACCGGAGCCGAATTCAGCATTAACGCCACCACAATATCCACCAAAGATTGGAACATGAAGGTTGGATTTAATGCCGCCGTCAACCAAAATAAAATACTATCCTTAATTGATTTGCCAGGTGTTGATCAATATATCGGCTTGCCCAATGGTTCCGCGAACCTGTGGACAAACGTTTTTATGCAAAGCGTTGGCTATCCCATAAACTCCTTCTACGTAAAGCAGCAGGTATACAACACCAGTGGAAGCCCACTTGAAGGAATATATGCAACTGGTTTACGCCACTACCATAAGGCTGAGCCCGATTGGATAATGGGCGTTTCGTCACAGCTAAGCTACCGCAATTGGGATTTTGCATTCTCCGGTCGACTAAGCCTCGGAAATTACGTTTATAACACTGTTGCCGCCGA
>DATKTT010000302.1:0-8426 GCA_035530955.1 Williamwhitmania sp.
CTCCAGCAATGGCCACTGCTAGCAGTGTAAGTGAAATTTTTTTTAACATGATTCCCCCACAATTATATCCCAAACACTAAACAATTGTTAATTGTTTTTCCCTCGGAATTGTTTAAAATTAAGTGACGCAAGTTAGGAAAAAGCTGGTAACCACTTGCCGCACTTGTGATGATATACAGCATAACCTTCCTTTTGTTCACCAAACTTTAGCAATTGAGAACTCCAAAAAGAAAAACCCTGCCATGACCCAAAAGGGCTCAAGCAGAGTTTTATCCCTTGCTGCCTCTATTAATTTCTGGCAGGAATGGTATCGAAGTAGGATACCAACTCTTTGTGGGGTACCGAAATACATATTCGAGCATATTTCGCAGCCTCCTCCTTACGTGATTTAGTAAAGAAGCTAAGCGACACCGAACCAATGTAATAGCGAAGCAGCTCCTCCTCGCTCATATTTACTACGGCAAAGATTCCCTCCGGAACGCTGGATTTATAAAACTCTTCAGCCAAGAATCCTTTCTTACGGAGATACTCAACATTCTTTTTTACATCAATAATTGTAGCTTCCCTAAAGGCCTTTACTGCCGTTTTTCCTAAATCAGAACTTAGCAGTTTGAGCACCAATATTTGGCTGAACGCATTAATTCCATTGGTTGCATACATTAACCGCACTGCTACTTCTGCATTGAACTCCTCGTTGTTGGAGTGTAAAAAACCTATTCGTTGACCACTTAAACCAACGCTCTTGCTGAAACTTTCAACAATAATTACATTCTCAAGCGGAAGAAGTCGTTGGTAAAAATCATCGGTGGCATCGCAGAAGATTCTTCGATATGGGCTATCGAAGAACACAATTGTTCCGTTATCGTTGAGCTTTTTTACCAGAGCAAAAAGTTTCTCATCGTCATACTTTTCTCCAAGTGGATTACCCGGATCGCCAATCACCACCGCGCTATTTTTTAACTCAGGCAGCATCGTTTCAAGTTCAACAAAGCTGGCATATTCACCCACCTGTTTATGCCTAATAGTCATGATGTGAAAATAGGCACCCCAGTAGTAAACTGGAAGCATGATTCTCTCCACATCAACTGTTTGAAAGGCCAGATCAAGGGCACTCATACCTCCACCAGTAATAAATATTTTGGCAGGATTGCTTTTGCCCGCAAAAAACTCCTCGTTAATGGCTGCCCGAAGATCCAACCGACCCGGAGCTGGCGGATAAGTTTGCAACTCACTGCTGTTGAAATCGATCGTTTTAACGACTTCCTTGAGGTCGATGTTTACCACCGAGGGAACTCCTCTATTAAGGAGCAGGTGCTGTTTACCTGTTTCCTTACTAAGCTGACGCAACTTCTCACCTATGCTCACAATGGCCGATAAACGGGCACCACTCTTATTTATCTTCATGATTAGAAAGTTAACTATTTATGGGGGCCAAAGTTCGTCTTTTTTTTCAGTTTTGCGAATACATTTGATTAATCTATTCCTGTGACAACCAGAAATAATATTCAATAAAATGGCTTGGAAATCCAAGCCACAAAGCAATTTAAACAAATTTAGAAAAAATTGCATTTGCCATTCAAACCCAACCCATGGTAATGAAAGACACTATTTCACCAACCCGAGAAAAACTTAGTATATGAACTTTTCCTTTTTCATTCTGGATTCTACCTCATCTATAGTCATAATCGAATTTGGCAATACGTAGTCAGGACATTTTCCGAATTTGCTAGCAACAATAAATCGTTTGCATTGAGCCCATCTCTTTTCGCCTGCATTACAAAAGAGGCTTCTGTAAGTTTCTGCATATTCAGACTTGCTAAGCAGGTTGTTGTTGAAAAGTTTACAGTTAGCAGTTTTAGGACATGAAGTATTCATAGTCTTAATATTTAAATTGAACATTTCTCATTATCAAATTTAATAGTAAAAAAACATTTTAGCAAATCTTTTCAAAAGGCAGATCTTTTTTTATTGGTCAGGATTTTTTTCGTCAATAAAGGGCAAAAAAAATACTCAGTTACATCCCGATTTCCTACTGGCTGATTATGTGAAAGTTGTGTTATTAAACTAGCAGTAACGGGTAAGAATCATTGATCTAGCCATTTCCCTTCGTCAAAAAAGTGTTGGAAATGAAATAAAATTCGAACTATTTTGCCACTTAATCGGTATAGTCTATAGATTTTATATACTTTAAATTTAAGAACATGAATAAAAAGTTTGCGTTCCTACTTGTAGCTTGTCTTACGTTACTTTCAGTACAAGGCATTGGACAGGTTGCTTACAATCTCAAGAGTTTCAAAGTGGTGATAAGCGGCACCTCCAACCTTCATGACTGGACAGCGGATGTCACTAAGATGCAAATTAACAGCAGCCTGGATGTTACCAGCAATAAATTTGCTGGTATTAGCAATGCCACGGTAGTTGTTGATGCGAATGCTATTGATGGTTCTGAGGGCAGCATTATGGATGGAAAAATCAGGGATGCCTTAAAGGCCGAGCAATTCCCCAAGATAACCTTTCAGCTAACTTCTCCAATCAATGTTCAACCCACTACCGGAGAGACTTCAGCAACCATTACTGGGAAACTAACCATCGGCGGTACCACCCTTCCCGTAACCATAATGGTGAATACAACAATATTGCCATCGGGAGAAGTTCAAATTAAGGGAGCTCAGAAAATCAAAATGACCTCCTTCAAACTTGCTCCTCCCACAGCCATGTTTGGTGCCCTAAAAACGGGTGACGATGTGGTTGTTACCTATACGCTAGTTCTTAAAAAAGTTTAATAACCGAGGCAATATAGCCTCTTAACGCTAACACCTAACCAAGTATTATTATGAAAAATGCTTTTTTAAAAGTTGGATTTGGCCTTTTTTTATCAGCCACCTCCTTTTCTCTTTTTGCGCAGCAACCTCAAATTGCCAACATGCGCAACAACGACAAAACCGGCATTAATGTTTTTGAAACCACCAAGCAGGATACCGTTAAGTTTGACGGAATTAAAGTTAGGGTTGGAGCCAATTTCAGCCAGTCATATCAGAGTTTAATGCACAGCAACAGCGCAACACCAAATGTTGTAGCTGGCGTGGACCTCAATGCTCTAACTCCTATTACCGATGGTTTTAACACAGCAATGGCTAACCTAAACTTCGATGTTCAGCTTGCTGATGGGGTTAGGCTTAACCTTGTTTCCTACCTCTCGTCACGACACCATAACGAAACCTGGGTAAAGGGTGGATACCTACAGTTTGACAAGCTTCCATTTATGCATAGTGACTTCCTTGATAACATTATGAAGTTTACTACCATTAGAGCTGGTCACATGGAGATTAACTACGGTGACGCTCACTTCCGCCGCAGCGATAACGGTAACACTTTCTACAACCCATTCATCGAAAGCTACATCATGGACGCATTTACCACAGAAATTGGTGGTGACATCATGGTTAGAAATAATGGCATGTTTGGATTATTCGGTGTAACCGGAGGTGAAATTAAGGGTGACGTTACAGTTCCTGTTGTAACAGCCACAGATAATAAAGCAAAAAGAAGCCCATCCTTCATTGGAAAGTTGGGTTATGACAAACAGCTAACCGACCAATTTCGTCTACGTGTTTCAGGCTCAGTTTACACAACGGCTAGCTCAGCAAGCAACACGCTTTATAGCGGTGACCGCGCCGGTTCGCACTACTTCTTGGTAATGGAAAACAACAACGTTACCACTGCAACCCGTGCCTCTGGTCGTTTAGACCCAGGATTTTCTGACAAGGTAACCTCCTTCATGGGAAATATCTTCATGAAGTATAATGGCTTAGAGTTTTTTGGAACCTATGAGACAGCAACAGGAAGAGCTAGAACCGAAACCTCACAACGTACTGTTAGCCAATATGCTGGTGACGTTGTGTATCGCTTTGGTAGCGCAGAAAACTTCTACGTAGGTGCCCGTTACAATAAGGCATTTGGAAAGTTAGCTGGAATCACCAACAGCATTTCAATTGACAGAACTGCATTCAGTGCAGGTTGGTTCCTAACGAAGAATATTATGATGAAGGGCGAATATGTTGTTCAGAACTACAACGATTTCCCAACTACCGATATTCGTTCAAACGGTCAATTCCACGGCGTTGTTTTTGAAGCCTCAGTAGCATTCTAATTTATTTATAATTCCCCACAGGAGGCTCCTCTTCTGTGGGGATTTTTTCACACCAATGTTCATTAACATATTAGCAGCGGTATTTTGGCTTTTTAATATAAACAGCACCACTGGGGCAAGACTTCAATACCATATTGTAGAGCCCAGCAGGCTTACTATTGCTGGAAGCAGCAACATCAATAACTTTGAATGCACCTCTTCTTCCAACTTTAATGATGGCTCAGTTACAGTAGTCACCCACGAAGATGGTCGCTCACTACAATTTTCAAATGCTTCCATCAACCTGAAAATTAAATCATTCGACTGTAAAAACAATCTATTAAATCGGGACTTTTATCGAACCCTGAATGCTGACACCAACCCCACTATCCGTATTGAATTGCAGCAAATTGAAACTTCTAGCACAGCGGCATCGGGCAAGTGGAACAAATTTAAGTCTAAGGTTACCATAACCCTCAATAAAGTAAGCAAGGACATAAACTTGGACTTATCTGGATGCCAGTATAAAACTGGAGATTACCATGTTTGTGGCTCCACCGAACTTCACATGTCCGATTTTGGAATTAAGCCTCCAACCACCATGCTTGGGCTCATTCAGGTAGAAAATAAAATAACTATCGACTTTGATCTCTTTCTCCAAACTAGCCCTACTATTCAGTAACCTACCTGAATTTCTACTTACCTTGCCATCTCTTTAATCTCCTCCATCTTATCCATTACCGACTTAATCATCAATAATCGTTGATTAATATTGATAAGCCGCACCTTCACCTTCATTGACCTTACTATTGAAAGTTCCTCGTCTTTAAGACCATTAAGTTTTCTCAGTAATTCAACCTTTAGCACTACGAATGAGATCGCCTGAAGTATGTTCTCATAAATAAAACGTTTGTCAGAATTTCTCTCCACACCATTCACCATTGCCAGCAACGATTGATTGCGGTTTTTAACTTGCCCCTGCTTACGCAACTTCTCGTATAGCTGAAGGTTTGGAGCAGCCTGCTCCTTATAGAACACACCCTCCGCCACATCGGTATGTAACATCCGAAGCAAACTCTGCAACTTGGGGTGGTTAACCGTTACCGAATCGAACTCACTAAAGTTAATGGTTTGAAGAACCTCAAGGTTTCCAACCACCTCCAAATACAACACCCGGAGGAAAGTGGTAGTATCCTGCTTAATAGTCTTATACTTTTCAATCTTACTTAAAAGTTGATCGATAAAAGTTGTTGACTCATTTAAGATTGAAGTTCCGGTCTTGATAGCTTCCAGCATAGGATTATGGTTTAGGGGTGGTTAGATTTTGAACCTAAAGTAAGAAATGTGTCCCGTTTTGCAAAAACGAAACAACTTACAGCAACCGCCTAAAACAAAAGAGCCGGGTGAATCCCAGCTCTTCTGTCAATATTCATGTAAGAATATGATTTTAAAACAATCCAATAATGTTTCCATTGTTGTCGATGTCGATTCTCTCTGAAGCAGGGGTTTCCGGCAAACCTGGCATGCGCATAATTTCTCCGGTAATGGGTACAATAAAGCCAGCACCTGAGGCAATTTCAACCTCTCGAACAGTAACCACAAAATCTTTAGGTCTACCAAGCAATTCGGGATTATCGGAAAGTGATTTTTGTGTTTTTGCAATGCACACTGGTAGCTTATCCAAACCCAAGGCAACAATCTTCTTTAGGCTCGATTTTGCCTTAGAGGTATAGTCCACCGCTTCGGCACCGTATATTTTCTTAGCAATGGTTTCAATTTTCCTTTCAATGCTCCAATCCCAATCGTATAGTGGCAAAAACTTTCCGGTACATAGTTCAGCTATTCGTGCAACCTTTTCGGCTAGGTCAATGGCGCCTTCACCACCTTTTGCCCACACATCGGCCACGGCTACCTGCACGCCTTTGCTTTTACAGAAGTCCGATACCATGGCAATTTCCTCCTCTGTGTCGGTTAAAAACCGATTGATGGCCACAACCGGACAAACATTAAACAACTTCATATTTTCAATATGCTTCTCTAGGTTGACCATGCCAGCTTGAAGCGCAATCAAATCGGGTTCCTTAAGTTCCGAAAGAGGCTTCTTTCCATGATATTTTATTGCCCTAATGGTAGCAACTAGCACAACCGCATGAGGCGAAAGGCCAGCATAACGGCATTTGATATCGAGAAATTTCTCAGCACCTAAGTCGAAGCCAAACCCCGCTTCCGTAACCACATACTCAGAAAACGTGAGCCCCATCTTAGTGGCAATTACCGAATTGGTTCCCTGAGCAATATTGGCAAATGGTCCACCATGAATGATTGCGGGAGTACCCTCCATGGTCTGAACTAGGTTAGGTTTAATAGCATCCTTGAGCAAGGCAGCCATGGCCCCATTTACCTTCAAGTCGCGAGCAAAAATAGGCTTCTTATCGAAGGTGTAACCAATGAAAATGTTACCTAACCGTTCTTTTAAATCATTCAAGTCGCTGGCTAGACAGAGGATGGCCATCACCTCAGAGGCAGCAGTAATATCGAACCCTGTCTCCCGAGGAACGCCGGAGGCGGTTCCACCCAACCCTACTATTATCTTGCGCAGTGAGCGGTCGTTCATGTCCATCACCCGTTTCCACGACACTGTTCGTGGATCGATGCCTAAGTTGTTTGTTTTATTCTGAATGTTGTTATCGATAATGGCAGCAAGAAGGTTATGGGCCTTTTCAATTGCAGCAAAGTCACCAGTAAAATGAAGGTTAATATCCTCCATGGGCAATACTTGGCTATATCCACCGCCCGTGGCGCCCCCCTTTATACCAAACACTGGTCCAAGCGACGGCTCGCGTAGCACAACAGTTGCTCTCTTGCCTATTCGGTTAAGCCCCTGCGACAATCCTATCGAAACGGTAGTTTTTCCCTCCCCTGCTGGAGTCGGTGAAATAGCTGACACCAACACTAGTTTGGCTGCTTGGACCTTCTCCTCATCTATCAGATGCAGCGGAAGTTTGGCTTTGAATTTACCATAAAGTTCAAGTTCATCTACAGGAACACCCAGTTTGTTGGCAATTTCAGAGATATGCTTCATCTTAATCTCCTGAGCAATTTCAATATCCGTCTTCATAGTGAGGTATAGTTTATGAATGATGGTAACGCGGGAACTATCCGACCTACCTATTGTGGTCGATATTTTGCATTCTGAAAGATACGTTGCTCATCGGTGGTGGCCATGAGCTGCGCAAGTGAAACATTTTTATTGTGCTGCATGTAGCTTTCCACTATATTATAACCAATCCATACAGCTGCCCTGCCAGGAGCTTCGTGTGAGAAATCGACGGTAAAAGGTGCCTCGCTCACAAACTTTGCTGCCATAAACTGATCGGTAGAGAACAAAAGTTTTCGTTCGATAAGGGTGGTCCACATCCACTTTTCGTTATTGCTGCACCACTTCATCTGTTCGGGCGAATAGCCAAAAAGAGTGCTATCTGGAATGTTGGGTAACATCTGCGCAGTAAGGTACAAAATTTTGCCCTCATAAACCATACGCGAAACAAGATTATTGACCGAATCTCGATAGGGAAAATCGCCCATTATCCACCCCCGCATGGCATCAACTGGTAACCTTTCGGGGGTGAAGTTATAAACTAAGTATCTTGGAAAGTCAAGCTCCTTGTAAACCTTATTTTCGCGTCCTAGATATTTGTCGAGCCCAATGGCTAACACGCTATCGGTTAGGGTTATTGACTGGTTGAATCCCGAAATATAGGTCAACACATGAGGAATGACCTTCTTGGGAAACACGGAGTGGTAGCGGCTGAAGGCTGCTGAAAGTTCACTCTGAAGCTCGTTCAAATTGGGATACACCTTCTGACACGTTTCGTAGGCCTTATTCACGGCAAAATCGTGAACAAACTTATTCATCATTGCTCCAAACTGCATTTGGTATGGAGAACCTAGCCCAACCATATTCTCGGTATAAAGGCTAACGAATGAGCCGTACTTTTTTTCAAGAACAGGTAGTGCGGTAGCAAGACTATCGGTGTTTACGGCAAAGAAGTCCTGATCGAATCGCTCAATAGTTATGTGCTGCTGCTCTACAGGCTCTATTGACCTGCGGGAAGATCGATTCCCGCACGACGTAAGTGCCAAGGCAGCAATCCCAAAAAGTAAACTAAAACGCATATGCTAAGTATTCTAAAATTTCCTTCAAAGATAAGGGTATTGCAAATATACCTCTGTTAAACGTCGTTAATAAAAGCCCAATCAAAAAATCAAAATAACAAATATGCTTTTCAATTTTGGT
>DATKTT010000303.1:0-6379 GCA_035530955.1 Williamwhitmania sp.
TCAAGATGTAACAATAACCATTAACGTGGAGGTGGCAAAGGACAAGAAAAAATAATATTGGATAGCACACTTTTTATGTGTAATACGGGTAGCCATTCCGCAAAGGATTGGCTACTTTAGTCTAAAGACTTTTAGTGATGACAATAACCCGAATGCCGGCCATATTTATAGGCCACGGAAACCCGATGAATGCCATACAGAACACACCGTTCAGCCGTGGATGGGAGGCGTTGGCTACAACCCTGCCAAAGCCACGATTTATACTGTGTATTTCGGCCCATTGGGAAACTAAGGGAACCAAGGTTACCTACTCTGCTTCACCAAGAACTATTCACGATTTTGGGGGCTTTCCCCGTGAGCTGTTCGAAGTGGAATACCCTGCACCCGGATCACCTGCCTTGGCCGATAAGGTGATTGCACAATATCCCGATCAGGTAGTTCAGGCCGACCTTTGCTGGGGGCTCGATCATGGGTGCTGGTCGGTGCTGCGCAAGATGTACCCTGAGGCGGGGATTCCCGTTGTACAGCTGAGCATCGACTACAACCTCTCGCTGAAGGAGCACTTTAAATTGGCAGGAAGTCTTGCCGCATTGCGCGAAAAGGGTGTGCTGATAATTGGTAGCGGAAACATTGTGCACAACCTAAGATTAGCTCAGTGGGGCAGCGATCAGATTTACGGCTGGGCCCGCGACTTTGACGGAACTGTAAGGCAGCGAATTGAAGAACGTCGGTTTACTGACTTGCTGGATATGGACCACATTACCGGATCTTCGCTTGCGGTGCCAACACCAGAGCACTTCATTCCGCTATTGTACACTCTTGCGCTATATCGGGATGAGGAGATATCGCTTTTTAATGAAGGCTTCGACCTCAGCTCCATCTCCATGACCTCCCTGGTGCTTAAGGGCTGACAGTATTATTTAAGTAATCATGCCATTTCTGTTGACCTTGTAGTCTAAATGGCGTACCTTTCGTCCCGAGTGGCTGGAGCACAAATGTTGTTTTGTTGAAAGCCCATAAAATGGGGTTTGGTGAAAGGTCAGCACCAGTAACCTGAACAAATACACCAGCCGAGTGACCGGGTTGGGCAATAATTTTAAACTATGATTAAAAAACTACTACTTGGAGCTGCTATGGCTACCACCATGCTATTTGTGGCTCAGCAAGCGGCTACTGCTCAGGAAAAGATGGAACGCCCGGCTAAGGTTGGTGTTCAAGCTATCGACGACTTCAACACCAAGAGCTTCGATACCTACGATGAAAGTCTAAAAATTTCGGATGCCATCAAGCTTATTGATGTAAAGACCGATGCCGATGGAAAGCCAGTTTCGGTGACCAATGGTAAAGGCGAGGCGCTTTCGGGTACAGATGCTCTGGCTCAGCTAAAGGAGCTCCAGGTTCGCATAAAGACCCAAAGTGAAAATGTTGAGAAGGTAAAGGCGCTTCAGCAGCCTGCAACCGACGCTCTCAAGTCCTGCTCCATGATGCAGAAGGCCAAGGCTAGCAGCGCGTTGAGCAAGGGTGGTAAGGCGCTAACCTATTCAGCCGACGAAACCAAAAAGCAAATGGAGTCCGTTGCCAAGCAAATTGAAATGGTCTCGAAGCTGAAGAAATAGCTTTTAAGAAGTTGAGAATAAAACCTTTAAAAAGAAGAAGAGACGCAATATATTGCGTCTCTTCTTCTTTTCAGTTAATATCTAATTAGGTAAACGCCTTTCTACAACCTTGCCAGCAGGTTGAGCACGTTATTCTCAATTCGTTCCTGAATGTTCTCGACTGGAGCCTTCTGGAAAGGTTCACCTACAATGTGCTCGTAGAGCTCTATGTAGCGTGTCGAAACGCTTTCCACAAAAGCAGGAGTCATGGTAGGAACGGTTTGACCACTCTTACCCATAAATCCATTCTCCATGAGCCATTCGCGTACAAACTCCTTGGATAGCTGACGTTGCGGTTCGTTCTTGTCGAATAGTTGCTTGTAGCTGTCGGCGTAGAAGTAGCGGCTGGAGTCAGGGGTGTGAATCTCGTCGATGAGGTAAATCTTACCGTTGCGCTTACCAAACTCATACTTGGTATCTACCAGGATAAGCCCCATCTCATTAGCCATCTCTGTTCCCTTTTGAAAAATGGCCAAAGTATACTTTTCCAGCTGAGCATAATCCTCTGCTGAGACCATACCTCTTGAAATGATCTCCTCCTTGGAAATATCTTCATCGTGGAGCCCCTGTTCGGCCTTGGTTGTGGGTGTAATGATTGGAGTAGGGAACTTCTCATTCTCGCGCATTCCCTCAGGAAGTTTCACACCACAAATTTCTCTTGCTCCATTCTTGTATGCTCGCCATGCACTGCCACAAAGGTAGGCTCTAACAATCATTTCAACCGAAAATGGTTCGCACCGGAGTCCTACGGTAACCATGGGATCGGGAGAGGCAATCTTCCAGCTGGGGACAATGTCGGCGGTAGCGTCCAAAAACTTGGAGGCAATTTGGTTTAGCACTTGGCCTTTGTATGGAATACCTTCGGGCAGAACAACGTCGAACGCCGAAATACGATCGGTAACTACCATCACCATGTAGTCGTTGCGGATGGTGTATACGTCCCTTACCTTTCCGATGTAGATATCGGTTTGTCCGGGGAAGTGAAAGCTGGTGCTAACAAGAGCTTTTTCCATTGTGTGAGGTTTTAAACGTTAGTATGGCCATCGGCCGATTCTTTATCTTTATCGAAAGCATGCACAATATACTTTACCAACCGGTGACGGATTATATCGCGCGAGTCGAGCTCAATAACTCCAATACCATCCACATTACGCAGCAGCTGCATGGCCTTTACCAAACCGGAGTCTACCTGGCGGGGAAGGTCAATCTGGGTCATGTCGCCGGTAACGATAAACTTGGCATTCTTGCCCATTCGGGTAAGAAACATCTTGATTTGCGGAACGGTGGTATTCTGAGCCTCATCGAGGATAACAAATGCGTTGTCGAGCGTGCGGCCACGCATGTAAGCCAGCGGAGCAATTTGGACTGTTCCATCCTCCATAAAGGTGGCAAGCTTGCGCACCGGAATCATGTCGTGTAGGGCATCGTAAAGCGGCTGGAGGTATGGGTCCAGCTTCTCCTTCATGTCGCCGGGAAGAAAGCCCAAGCGCTCACCGGCCTCAACGGCTGGACGTGTTAAAATGATTTTTCGAACTTCCTTATTTTTCAATGCTCTAACAGCAAGGGCTATGGCGGTATAGGTTTTGCCCGAACCAGCAGGACCGAGGGCAAAGAGCAGGTCGTTTTTGTCGTAAAGGTCAACCATTACGCGCTGGTTGACGGTGCGGGCACGAATTGCCTTGCCGTTGTTGCCCCAAACGAGCACATCATCCATGTCCTCGCCGGCATCCATCATGGCTTTGGCATCGTCCTGCAGTAGATTCTTAAGGTCGTCTTCGGAAAGTCGATTGTAACGTCCAAAAAACTCAACAAGAATGAGGAGCTTATCCTCGAAGCGTTCAATTTCGATGGGCTCACCCGATACTCTTAGCTCCTGTCCACGAGCAACCACCTTGAGCTTGGGAAATGCTGCAACCAGCAGGTTGTAGTTTGTATTGTTTACCCCATACAGGGCCACTGGGTCGATACCCTCCAGCAGAATTAACTTTTCTGTCATTAAGAATTTATTCAGTTAAGCAGAAGCAGTGCCAAGATTGCTGCCTCCAAGCAGCTTTAGCTCGGCTTACCTTTGCCATCATTTATTTGCCTAGTACCTACACCAAATTTTGTGGATGGAAGCACACATAGGCATTAATTGAAGAACCTGTTTGCGCTTACTGTTTTCTTTCCGAAAAACTTATGATTTACAACCTGGTTACAGTTTCAATTTTGCCAAGAATGTATTTCGGCGTGCAAGAAAACATACAAAACTAAGCTTTTTTTGTTACTGGCATGTGTTAATTTTTGGTTACATATCAACCTGTTATGCACAGCTTCACCATCGTTGAAGATCTAAAATCAATCATAATGTAGACTTTCTTGAAGTAAAAAGTGTTACCTAGCTTAAACATAAATAGAACCAAAAAGCTTAATTGTGCCAATGCTTCCTGAAAATCAAAAAAAGGCTGCTAAATTTGAGGTATTAATCTACACTGCGCGGGAATGGCCATCATAACCCTTACAACCGATTGGGGACGAATGGACTACTATGTGGGAGCCTTGAAGGGGGAGTTGCTCAACGGCTGTCCCACGGCCACCATTGTGGATATAAGCCACCACATTCCACCCTTTAACGTGCAGCAGGCAGCCTTTGTGGTGCGCAATAGCTACCAACACTTCCCAAAGGGTACGGTTCACATTATTGGGGTTAATAGCGAACCCACGGCAAAGAATCCTTTGGTGGCGGTGCAGGCCGATGGGCAATATTTTCTTGGTGCCGATACCGGTGTGTTCAGCTTGTCCATCAGAACAAACCCAGATAAAGTTATAAGGCTTAGCTATGAGCCCATTTCGGGCTTTAGTGCGCTACACGTTTTTGGTTCTGCGGCCACCCATCTTGCCAATGGAGGAGCTATCGATGAGTTGGGAGAACCCTATACCAGCATTGCGCAGATGATTCCGCTGCGGGCAGCATTCGAGGATTCGCTTATCAATGGAACCATTATCTACATCGACTCCTTCAACAACGTGATAACCAACATCAGCAACGACCTCTTTGAACGGGTTGGACAAAACCGCGCATTTGAGATATACGTGCAGAGCTTCCACAACAAGCTCACCACCATTTGCAACACCTATAGCGACGCACTTCCGGGCGAGCTGCTGGCAATTTTCAACTCGGTTGGGCTGCTGGAGGTGGCAATTCACAACGGCAAGGCGGCGGAGTTGCTCAGCTTGGATATTGGTTCAGCGGTAAGGGTGAAATTTCTAAATAACGTAATAAACTAGATTATGAACGATAAGCTTCAGGCATTTGAGCGGCTGCTAACCATAATGGACGAGTTGCGGGAGAAGTGCCCGTGGGATCGCGAGCAAACCTTTGAGAGCCTTAGGGCCAACACGCTGGAGGAGGCTTACGAGTTGGCGGGTGCCATACTGAGCAAGGACTACAACGACATGAAGAAGGAGCTGGGCGACCTGCTGCTACACGTGGTGTTCTACTCTAAAATTGCCAGCGAGGAGCAGCGGTTTACCATAGCCGACGTGATGAATGGCCTTTGCGATAAGTTGGTTTACCGCCATCCGCACGTGTTTGGTGATGTAACGGTGAATGGTGCCGGAGAGGTGGTGGAGAATTGGGAGCAGCTGAAGCTGAAGGAGAAGGACGGCAACAAAACCGTGCTTTCGGGAGTGCCTAAAGCGCTGCCGGCCCTGATTAAAGCCAACCGCATTCAGGAGAAGGTGCGCGCCGTGGGATTCGACTGGGAGGAGCGAACCCAGGTGTGGGATAAGGTGGAGGAGGAGTACCGCGAGCTGCGCAAGGAGGTGAGCGACAACAATCGCGAAAAGACCGAGCAGGAGTTTGGCGACCTGCTATTCTCGGTTGTGAATGCTGCCCGGCTTTACGGTGTTGATCCGGAAAGTGCGCTGGAGCGAACCAACCAGAAGTTTATGAAGCGCTTTGGCTACCTAGAAGATAGAACCATAAAGGCTGGAAGAAGCCTAAAAGATATGACCCTCGACGAGATGAACAAGATTTGGGAGGAGGCCAAACAGTTTGACTAGGGCGGCATAGGATCACCATTGCAATTGATTACCAACTCGATTTTGTGCTATGAAAAAGTTTCAAGATCGGTTTCGAATAGCATCGTCCAGAGCAGCTTGGTGGGATTATTCAACAGACGGAATATACTTTATCACCATCTGTACCGCTGGGGATGTGCACTATTTTGGACAAATTGTGAATGCGGTGATGGGGTTGTCGGATATTGGACAATTAGTGGAGGAGGAATGGAAAAAATCATTTGAAATTAGGAAAGAATTAGCTTGTGATTTTTATGTTATTATGCCAAATCATATCCATGCAATCCTACGAATTGAAAAGGGTTTTGGGAATGATAATAGTACCATAAATTCAGATAATTCTGGTGATCCACAGGGGCGCAGTGCCGGTTTGTTGGATAATAGTATAGACGCAATGTTAGAAGGTTGTAGAGACGCGCAACCGTGCGTCTCTAAGGGTAATACGGATCCACATAACCTACAAAGCATGGGGTTGCCAAAATCAATTTCATCATTTGTGGCTGGGTTTAAATCAATTGTAACCATTAGGGCACGAGCGATTAATGGCCAGTTTTCATGGCAACCCCGCTACTACGACCACATTATCCAAAATCAGGAGGAGTATGACCGGGCTATGCATTACATAAAAAACAATGTGGTGCAGTGGGAGAAGGATAAACAAT
>DATKTT010000304.1:0-5116 GCA_035530955.1 Williamwhitmania sp.
CGGTACGATTACTTCTTCGATTTGGTAATTTTCACTTCACTCAGCATACTCTCCCTGCTGTTTGCCTTCCTGCTTAAGGCAGAAGATAGAAAGAAAGGCTATGGTCTGGAGCTACCCAATATTAACAGCTAGCAAGCTAAGTGATTTAAAAAAATTAAAAGCCCTGAAGTTCAGGGCTTTTTTTATCTCTTTAAATGTCTGGGCAATAAGAAACGGAATATCTTGATAACCTAAGCACAAAAAACACCATCATCGCTACTATCTCAAAACTGCAGACTCTCAACGGGTGACATTACATCTACAGGAGAGTAAAGGCTTAGTATTATACATGCAATGATGCCAGATGCTATCCACCGTTATTCCTGAAATCCCTTAATAATTACTTGGTATTTATCTTAGTTAAAAAACCGACACTGTCCAAGGACAATGTCGGTTACAAAAATTGAAAAGTATTTTATAATCAATAATTAATTGGCAGCATAAACCCACATTTCCATTGGTGTTTCACTACCCTCATTTATTTGCTTTATTTCCTTGTAGGCCGCAGAATAGTTGTTATACTTTCCTATCGATACAAGGTTAAAGCCATTTGGTGAGGTTACTATGGTTGTTTTGTATCCCATGGTCTCGACCTCTTTTGCAAAGGAAGTTGCATATTGTCCAACCTTAAAGCTGCCAATGATAACATGAAAACCTTGCAACTTAGCCTTTTCAGCAGCATCAGCCGAATCAGCTGCTTCCTTAGCAGCCTTCTCTGCTTCCATCCGCTGAGCCTCTACACGCTTAAGCGAATCGGCACGTATGCTATCCGCCTTCGCTGCTGCAGCCATCTCGCTCTTCTTATCTTTAATCCACCCCTTTTTCTTCATGTAATTACAACTTCCTAGCCCCGCAAACAAGGAGGCAACGAGGATTATTGTTACAATTCTTTTCATGGTTAAGTCAATTATGGTGATGAACTAAATACGAAACTAGGTAAATTTAAGAACAATGTTAAATATTTCATCTTTAAACCTTAAAAAAAAGTGCAATAAATTAAAAATTAGTTCTCAAATGGCTGTTGTTTTGAAAAATCGGGAGTGTACGTCGAAGCACTTTCCATATCTTGTATCCAACCTTTGTGAAGCCCACATGCATAAAAATGCTCCACAACACTAGTATAATCCTTTTGGCTAAGCATGCAATTTAAAGGATTATCAGAAGGCAAACTTAAAGGTGGGGCAAATTGCGCCATAAGTGAAACATGAACGTTTACGGATATTTTCTCTGCAATGTAATCAAGCACGTGCTTGCTATTCTCAATGTAACTTGGTAATACCAAATGACGAATAATCAGGCCGCTTTCAGCAATATTGTGCTCATCGAGGCTCAGGTAGCTTCCCTTTTGGCGATACATTTCTTTTAATGCCGCAGATGCTACCGTAAAATAGTTCGACACATTCGACAGGAGAGTGCCAAGGTCGTTGGAAGCATACTTAAGATCTGGTAGGTAAATATCAACTATTCCTTCAAGTTCTTTTAAAGTATCCACACTATCGTATCCGTTGGTATTGTATAAAATACGAGGTTGCCTATTTCGCCTATGCAGCTCTTCTACTATTTGTACCATGGCTATAACCTGATGCGATGGCGATACAAATCCAACCATTGTAGCCCCCATGTCGAGCAAACGCTCAATTTCATCGGAAGCTTTCGAAACCGTATAGGCAGAGTCATCCTTAATCTTGTTATTGCTAATCTGATAGTTTTGACAATAAATGCACTGCAAGTTGCAATGCTGGAAGAAGACGTTACATACCCCTACCTCTCCAGAGAGCGCCGGCTCCTCTCCCCGATGAAGGCAAATGGAGGATATTTCTGGCTCAACAGCGGATTGGCAATATCCCAAGTGAAGTGGTGACCTATCGGCGCCACACTTTCTAGGACAAAGGATACAACCCTGTTCGTAGGTTAATTGCATAGGAGTATAATTCATGCAAAAATAGTATATTACCACCTTCTTTTGAAAAACAGAAATTAATTAACCGCATAAAGCATGAAGACCATCATCGAACTCTTTGAGGAGAGCGTCAATAAATTTAAGAACAATCCGTTTTTGTGGGAAAAAAGAAACGGCGCCTTTGTAGCAACAACCTTTCACGATACCCAAAAAGAGGTAGAGCGCTTTGCTGCAGGACTACTACATCTTGGAGTAAATCATGGAGATAGAGTTGCCCTGCTTTCTGAGGGTCGAAACCTATGGATAATAAGCGAGCTAGCTATTTTATATACTGGAGCCATCAACGTGCCTCTCTCAATTAAGCTGGAGGAAAGCAACGATTTACAATTCCGGATCGAGCATTCCGAAACGTCTATCATTGTTTGCTCGGCCAACCAACTCCCAAAGATTAGAGCCATCAAAAAAAATACACCCCAAATCAAAGCCATCATTCTGCTCGATGAAATTGAAAACTTACAGGAAAAAGAGATAGTGCTTACAGAGCTGCTTAGGAATGGTGACAATATTCTTGCCAGTGGAAAGGACCTACTTGAGGTAGCTAAATCAAAGGTAAAACCAGATGACTACGCCAACATAAGCTATACCTCCGGAACTACAGCTGATCCAAAGGGTATAATTCTCTCACACAGGAATTACACGGCCAACGTTGAGCAGGCCCTAACCCTGATGGAAATTCCAACAAGCTTTCGAACACTCATTATTTTGCCACTAGACCACTGCTTTGCACACGTAGCAGGCTTTTACTCTTTTATGGCAAAAGGAGCTAGCGTAGCTACTGTTCAAACGGGGAAAAGTCCATTGGAGACACTAAAAAACATTCCATTAAACATAAAGGAGATAAAGCCAAACCTTCTTTTGAGTGTTCCTGCCCTCGCCAAAAATTTTAGAAAAAATATTGAAAGTGGCATACGGGCAAAAGGGCCAATGGTAGAAAAGTTGTTTAACCATGCGCTCAAAGTGTCCTATGCCCATAACCGCGAAGGATATAATAAGTCCAAGGTGTCAGCATTGCTCTACAAGCCAATCATTTGGGTATACGATAAAATTCTATTTTCAAAAATACGTGAAAATTTTGGGGGTGAACTTAAGTTCTTTATTGGAGGAGGAGCACTTCTCGACATTGAACTGCAGCGTTTCTTCTATGCCATCGGAATTCCAATGTTTCAAGGTTATGGACTTTCAGAGGCAACGCCAATTATCTCATCCAACTCGCTAAAGCGCCATAAGCTTGGCTCATCAGGTTTCCTAGTAAAGCCATTGGAACTAAAAATTATTGACGAGAAGGGCAACGAGCTGCCAGCGGGTCAAAAGGGGGAAATTATCATCAAAGGTGAAAATGTAATGGTGGGTTACTGGAAAAACGAAAAGGCCACCAACGAAGCGCTTAAAAATGGTTGGCTATTCACCGGAGATCTTGGTTACATGGATAGCGATGGCTTCCTGTATGTAATGGGCCGATTTAAAAGTCTTCTTATTGCCAGCGATGGAGAGAAATACAGCCCTGAAGGAATCGAGGAAGCCATGGTTGAGTATTCAAAGTATATCGACCAGGTTATGCTTCACAATAATCAAAACCCCTACACTATCGCCCTAATTTCGCCAAACAAAGAGGCCTTAAAACGGCATATCATAGCTGAGGGGCACACTTTGGGTTCGCCCGAAGCGGCGAAGGCCGCCATTGAAATACTTCAGCAGGAAATTAATCGATTCAAAAAGGGTGGTGAGTTGGAAGAGATGTTTCCAGAACGTTGGATGCCAGCCACTTTTGCTGTTCTTCCGGAGCCATTTACTGAGCATAACCAGATGGTAAACTCCACAATGAAGATCGTCAGAGGCAAGATTGAAAAGCACTATGCCGATACCATTACCTACCTTTTCACGCAGGAGGGCAAAAACCCAAACAACAAAAATAATCTTGAAAACATCATGTAAATCAACACCCATAAACATACAAAGCAAAAGAGGGATCGTAGTGATCCCTCTTTTGCTTTAATATTTGCCTAATCAGGAGCAACCTAACTCTTTATTCGAATGGTTTTGCCAACCAAATGCCCCGTTGAAAAAGCTGCTTGAATATTATATCCGCCAGTATCGCCGTCAATATCCAACACTTCACCTGCAAAATATAAATTTGGAACAAGTTTAGACATCATAGTTTTCGGATCAACCTCATGTAAGTTCACACCCCCTGCAGTGGTCATTGCAACTTTAAAACTACCGACTCGCTCAATTTCAAATGGATACGAACAAAGTAAAACAACAAGTTGTGTGCGTTTTTGAGTGTTAATATTTGACAGAAAATCACTCGCTTCAATGCCAATCTGCTCCAACACAATACGCATTAAACTTTTTGGCAAATTATAGTTTCGTAGTAGTGTTTGGATAGTCATATTACCCTGCCGTGCTGAAGCGTCAATGAATTGTCGCCTAAAATTATCCTCATCACAGCCAATAAGATTAACCTTTAAGACATCCCCAATCTCAAAACTTCTTGAAAAGTCAATAATACCAGGACCACTTATTCCTTTATGAGTAAATCCTAGGTCACCTCTTCGTTCAGCAATTTTTTTGCCTTTACGGAAGAGACCAATTGAAACATCATGAAGCGATACACCAGCCAAACTAGCCAACTCATATTTTTTTACAAAAACAGGAGTTAAGGCAGGTTTAGGATCAACAATAGTATGACCAAAACATTTTGCAAATGAATACCCATCGCCGGTGGACCCTGTAGTCGGATAAGATGCACCTCCGGTTGCAATCACCAAATTATTACAGTGAAACGTGTCGGAGTCAGTAACAACATTAAACAGATCATCGCTTTTTGAGACAGATACTACACTGGACCCTACATTAATATTTACAGAGAGATGTAAACACGCTGTCATGAGGCACGAAAGAACGTCTTCGGCCCTGTCAGTTACAGGAAAGATCTTACCATTTTTATCAACAACAGTATTCAATCCATGCTTACTGAAGAAGTTAACAATATCTACATTAGTAAACTCCTTTAGAGCACTTTTAAGAAATTTGCCATGCTCACCATAACGATTAAAAAAGTCGTTAATAGCGCCTGCATGAGTAATGTTGCAGCGCCCAGATCCCGCAATAAGCAGT
>DATKTT010000305.1:0-7434 GCA_035530955.1 Williamwhitmania sp.
TGGACCACGAATTTCTTATGGTTTCTTTCGGCCGCGTGCTGCGGGGTAATTCAGCTCCCAAACGGGAACATCCTTCTACGTTTTGCGTTACAACCGTAAATGTCTAAATTTGCAAATCTTATACAAAAAGCAGGAGAAAGTTTATGATGCCGCTCATTTTGGTAATTAACGATGATGGAGTTCAGGCGCCTGGCATTCAGGCACTGATAGAGATGGTAAGGCCGTTGGGCCGTGTGCTGGTGGTAGCTCCAGAGGAGGGAAACAGCGGTATGAGCCATGCCATAACCATAAAGGTGCCGCTGCGCCTCAAGAAGGTGAGGGACGAAAAGAACTTACTTGTATACTCCTGCAACGGCACTCCAGCCGACTGCGTAAAGCTTGCATTGAGCGAGCTCTGCAGCGATAAAAAGCCCGACCTGCTGGTTTCCGGCATCAACCATGGCTCCAACTCCTCAATCAGCATTGTTTATTCTGGAACCATGGCGGCAACTATTGAGGGCTGCCTTTCCGGCATTCCATCCATTGGATTTTCGCTGCTAGATTATTCCTACAGTGCCGACTTTTCAACAACTGTTGAGCTTTGTCGGCCAATAGCCGAGAGGGTGCTTCAGGAAGGTCTTTCGCAGGGAGTGTGCCTCAACGTGAATGTTCCGGTTTTGGCTGCTGATAAAATTAACGGCTACAAGGTATGCCGGCAAAACAAGGGATCGTGGCAGGAGGAGTTTGAGAAGAGGACCGACCCACGTGGAGTTGATTACTTCTGGCTCACTGGTTACTTTCATAACGATGAACCCGAGGCTACCGACACCGATGAGTGGGCGCTGAACAACGGATACATCTCCATAGTTCCAATCAAGATAGATTTTACCGACTACAACGAGCTAACGAGGATGAAAGCGTGGGAAACCACTTTTACAAAATCGATCCATGAAGAAAAAATTTGATTCTGCACGATTGGGGTTTGGCATTGGCCTACTTCTTCCCACGGTTATTCTCATTGCAACCTATTTCATACGCGAACCGGGCATTGGCTTTCCCCTCTTCTTTAAGGCCATGGTTGGGCATCACATCCTTTCCAAGATGTTGAGCCTATGCGTTTATCCCAACTTGATTCCATTCTTCTTTTTCATTTGGACGGATAGGTTACAGAGTGCCCGCGGGGTGTTAGGGGCAACCATTGTCTTGGCTATTATTGTATTTCTCAGCCAACTGATATTCTAGCGTTAGAAATAACCTATGCGATACTACATTATAGCAGGAGAAGCATCGGGCGATTTGCATGGGTCCATGCTCATAAGAGGTATTAAGCAGCATGATGCTGAGGCAGAAATTCGTTTCTGGGGCGGCGACCTGATGGCTGCCGAGGCCGGAGCACCGGTAAAGCATTATCGCGAACTTGCCTTTATGGGCTTTCTGGAAGTGTTGCTGAATATGAGGACGGTATTGGGCAACATCCGTTTCTGCAAAAGGGATATTGCTGCGTGGAACCCCGATGTGGTTATTCTCATCGACTATCCTGGTTTTAATTTTCGTATTGCGGAATTTGCCCATAACGCAGGGTTCAAGGTTTTTTACTACATCGCGCCTAAGGTTTGGGCCTGGAAGGAGGGCCGCGTGAAACGAATTCAGCAGAACGTAGATAAGCTCTTTATCATTTTTCCCTTCGAAACAGAATACTTTAAACGCTTTGGTATAGATGCTTTTTATGCAGGTAATCCGCTAGTAGATAGCGTAGCACAAAAATTACAGCTAGTACCGTCTAAGGATCAGTTCTCCAGCGAACATGGTCTCGACGAACGGCCAATCATTACCCTGCTTGCCGGCAGCAGAAAGCAGGAGATTGCTTACTGCCTACCAACGATGGCTAAGTTGGCTGCCGAGTTTCCCGATTACCAAGTGGTGGTGGCGGGTGCACCTTCACTTACTCCTGACGACTATCAGCCCATTCTTGAAGGAACCGATGTTAAGGTTGTTTTTGGTAAAACATACGAGCTGCTGGCCTTCGCAAGGGCTGCAGCAGTGGTTTCGGGAACCGCCACGCTAGAGGCTGCACTTATAGGAACACCACAGGTGGTTTGCTATCGGGGTTCCGCCATATCCATTGCCATTGCCCGTAGGTTTGTGAAGGTGAAGTATATCTCTTTAGTCAACCTCATTATGGATAGAGAGGTGGTGAAAGAGCTAATTCAAAAAGATTTTACGCTTGATAGCGTAGCAGCCGAGCTTAGATTATTACTGCAAGATGGACCTACCCGTGATGCCATGCTTGCCAGCTATGCCAGCCTTTGTTCCATGCTTGGCGAACCAGCCGTTGCCAATAGGGTAGCCGCCCAAATGGTGAAAGAATTAAAATCTCGAATTTCTTAAGATGAAAAAACTTTTTTACCTCTTCATTATCACCTTGCTGCTCCCTTCAAAGCTTTATTCCATAACCGATTCCTTGCGAATTGCCCTTTACTATACCCAACCGATTTCGTCCGTAGTGCTGGTGCCCAGTGGTAGCTATTCTCTGCTTCTCGACAGCACCTCTACCCAAGCCGTTAATTCAGGCGAGATGCTCTTCTTCTCGGTTGCCGATGGTATGGTGCGGGTTCGAACTGCCATGTCGCCCATTGGAACATTCAAATCGGTTGCCTTGGTGAGTAAGGCTACCGATGGAACCTTTCGGGTTATTCCAACGCAACCTAAATTGGCTTCTCGATCGTACGACAACGATGCCATTATTACCTGTGAAAGCGATAAGTTGCTGGTGATAAACCATGTGGAGTTGGAAAAGTATGTAGCCGGGGTGGTGGAAGCTGAGGCTGGGCCAAATGCTAAACTTGAATTCTACAAGGCTCAGGCTTTGCTGGTCCGAACCTATGCTCTTGGGCATACTGACAAGCATGCTCCCGAAGGGTTTAACCTTTGCGACGACGTGCACTGTCAAGCTTTTAAGGGACGTTCGACTCGTAATCCCGATATCTTTCTGGCAGCGGAGGAAACTAAAGGACTGGTGGTAGTGGATACCACAGGAACCCTTATTACTGCTGCATTCCATTCCTCGTGTGGAGGGCAAACTGCCAACTCTGAGCAGGTGTGGCCCAAGGCTCGCTACTATCTGGTAAGCGTTGACGATCCCTACTGCTTGGGGAAGCGTAATGCCACCTGGGAGAAGCGAATTCCTATAAAGAGTTTTTCCGACTATCTTGCCACCAAAGGCTTTGGGAAAGAGTCGTTGAAAGCCTCCCGCCTTGGATTTAATCAGGCCAAACGCGTTGCATACTACCGTGTAGGTTCCGACTCCATCTCCTTTTCACGGATGCGCGCCGACTTGGACCTGCGATCAGCATTTTTTTCGGTGGCAGTTTCTGGCAATGAGATTGTTCTGCATGGCCGAGGCTATGGCCATGGTGTAGGTTTATGCCAGATTGGAGCAATGGAGATGGCCGCAAGAGGGATGGACTACAAGACCATTATTGATTTTTACTTTAAGTTGGTGCGCATAGTACCGGTGGAGCAAGTCATCAACTTCTTCCCCGATGCGCGCGATGAAGAAGAACCGGCCACCGACACAACTGCCCAGTCTTTTTTCTAGGTCAATTGCCTTCAAAGCTGTAGCAAAGGGTTGTCGGAATATTTATTTGACTCGAACTCATCAATATGATAACCATTGGAAAGTTTTCACACTTTTTTGCTATTTAATTCGCTAACCATTACTATTTTCATGCACTCGTAGTTGCAGCTTAGTATGGAGTTTAGTGAAGTGTAAATCTTACTGTTGCTAAAAAGCCAAACCATGTACCATATTTTTCTAAAGGAGATCAGGCTCTTTTTTTCATCCCTTACTGGTTACATTGCCATTCTCGTTTTTTTGGTGGCAAACGGACTGTTTATGTGGGTTTTCCCTGGCGAGATGAATGTTCTCGATGCTGGATATGCCAACATTGACACCCTGTTTATGCTGGCCCCTTGGGTTTTTCTTTTTCTTGTTCCGGCCATTACCATGCGAACCTTTGCCGAGGAGCGCAAGGGTGGCACGCTGGAGTTGTTGCTTACCAAACCGCTCACCGAGCTCGATTTGGTGATGGGAAAGTTTCTTGCCTCGGTGTTCCTCGTAATTTGTTCGCTGGTTCCAACGCTTATCTTCTTCTTTTCGGTGTATAAGTTGGGTAATCCTGTTGGAAACATTGACATGGGTGGAACTTGGGGATCGTTTATCGGCCTCTTCTTTTTGGCCTCCATCTACGTGGCCATAGGCGTTTTTGCCTCCTCTCTTACCACAAACCAGATTGTCTCCTTTATTGTGGCCATGTTGCTCTCCTTTCTGCTCTACATGGGCTTTGAATACATCGGTAGCCTTCAGGCATTCAGAGGTATCGAAACCAATATTGTGGCGTTGGGCATCAACGATCACTATCAGTCTATCAGTCGTGGCGTAGTCGACTCCCGCGACATTCTCTACTTTTTGAGTGTCGACAGCTTGTTTCTGTATGCAAGCAAACTAATTCTGCAGAGGAGAAAATAGCCATGGGAAATTTTATGCAAAATATACGCTTAAAGGTTAAGAACAGCATGGGTTATAAGTTGCTGCTGTTTATGCTCGTGGTAGTAGCAATTAATCTTATTGCCTCCAGAGCCTTTTTTAGAATAGACCTTACTTCCGATAAGCGGCACAGCATTAGTCCACAGTCGAAGCAAATATTGAGTGACCTTAAGGACTACGTGAACGTTACCGTTTATCTTGATGGCGAGATGCCCATTGGCTTTAAAAAGATGGAGCGAAGCCTTAAGGATATGCTCTATGAGTTTCAGGTATATGGAGGTAGCAACTTCCGATTCACCTTTGTTAACCCATCGGAATCGTCCGACCCCAAGGAGCGGGACGATGTTTATAAAAGCATATACCAGCGTGGAGTGCTACCCGTTAATATCCACCAAAAGGATGTGGAGGGTGGTTCTACCGAAAAAATTGTTTTCCCCGGTGCCGTTGTGAACTACCGAGGCAAGGAAATTCCGGTAAATTTCTTGACAAACGTTCCGGGTCTGAGCGGTGAGGAGAACCTCAATCGCTCGGAGCAGAATTTGGAGTATAACATTATCAACGCCATTGAGAAGATGAGCCTCGATTCGCTGCCCAAAATAGCCTTTATTGAGGGGCACGGCGAGCTGGAGGAGGCTCAGGTTGGCGATATTGCCCGGGACCTTTCTGGCTACTATAGCCTTAGCCGCGTGACCATCAATGGAAACCCGCAAGCACTCAACGGCTACAGGTTGGCTGTTGTGGCTGGGGGAACAAAACCTTGGCCAGAAGTGGATAAGCTGGCGCTCGACCAGTTCATCATGAAGGGCGGTAGGGTGGCCTTTTTCATCGATCCCGTAACGGTGAGCGAAGATAGCCTCTCCAGAGGTAGTATGACCGTAGCCATGGTAAACAACCTCAACCTGGAGGACATGCTCTTTACCTACGGCATAAGGGTTAACTCAGTGCTCCTTCAGGACATGCAGTGTGCCATGATTCCGGTGAACGTTGCCCTTATGGGTGAACAACCCAACTTTGTTCCGGCGCCATGGTACTACTACCCGCTGTTTGTGCCATCCAATGCCAGTGCAATTACCCGCAACCTCAACCTGGTGGAGGGAAAATTTTGTAGCACGCTCGATACGCTGAGTGGCGAATCGAAGGTTACCAAAACGGTGTTGTTGGCCTCTTCGCCATACTCCCGAACGCTTACTGCTCCACTCATTGTTAGCTTGGAACAGATCCGAAACAGCCCGTTGAAGTATGAATTCAACCAGAAACATCTCATTGTGGCCGTACTTGAGGAGGGGCAATTTAAGTCGGATTTTCGTAACCGGATGGCAAGCGAATATTTGGGTGCCAATACCATTCAAATGAAGGATAGCAGTCTCAACACCAAAATTGCCGTGGTGGCCGATGCCGACATCATTCGAAACGAAGTTAAAGTTCGCCCCGATGGCGTTTCTATTATGCCCTTGGGCTACGATAAGTATACCAACCAAACATACGGCAATAAGGATTTTGTGAGGAACTTGGTGAGCTACTTAACCGACGAGCACAACCTTATCTCGCTTCGTAACCGCGACCTTAAGCTAAGGTTGCTCGATCGAAACAAGGTGCTTTCGGAGCGTACAAAGTGGCAGCTCATCAACGTAGCCTTGCCTTCGGTAATGGTTATGTTATTTGGCCTTCTTTTCATTTACTTCAGGAGAAAAAAGTATGCAAAACGGTAGAAAAAAGAGGCAACGGTGGATTTGGATTTCAGCGGCTCTGGTGTTTTTGCTGGTAGTGTTTCTCTCCACCTTTTCCATTCAAAACGTCCGCACGCTATTTTTTGGTGGGCCGTTAAGCCCTGCCAGCTACTCCATCGGCGATACATCGCTGGTTAACGGCATTATCATTCGGCAGGGAGCCGATTCTGTGGTAGTTACTAGAGCGCAGCAAGGGTGGACAGTGCAAGATAAACCGGCAGGGGCAAGCACCATCTCCAATTTTCTCGGAGCCTTTCAGCAGGTGCAGGTCTATTCACCCATACCGCGCCTGGTGGATTCGATTCTCGAAGTTAGGCTTAAGGGCCCTGAGGCCATGGTGGTGTCGGTGCAGCGGGAGGGGAGACTCTACCGACAGATTCGTATGCTCTACACCGATACGCTTGGACTTGGAACCGTTGCCCTAGCCGAGGGAAACTCCAGTGGGGCGGTAATAAGAACCGATGCCGACGGCACAAAGCTTTTCAACTTGGTGAGCACAAGACCCTCATTCTGGATAAATAGCAAACTCTTTACCCTTCCGTTAAATAAGATTTCAAAGATTACCTTCACCAACCAACAGTGGCCCGACAGCTCCTTTACGTTGCAGCTGCAGGGCGATGGCTTCCAACTGCTCGACCATAATGGGAAAATACCTTCGGAAAAGGTAGATGCCAAGGCGGTGTCGCGCTATCTGATCTATCTTTCGCGTGCTTCAGTGTTGAGTGTAGCATCCAACCAGCAGGATCACATGCAGCCACTCTACACAATTAAGGTGGAGAGCAGCGAGGGCAACGAAACTATTGAATACATTCCCCTTCCACCGTTGGCACCGCTCGATGAGGCTGGCCACAAGGCGCTATATAACTACAACCAACTGCTGGTTCGTCGCAATGGAATTGACTTTTATACAGCTAATTGGGTTGATGTTGATTTAACCATTAGAACAATCCGTTACTTTTTTCAGCGGTAGCTGCCCCTTGGTTGGCATCATAAATTTTTGTAATATTGAGGTTCGATTTGAAAAAGGAATTAATAAACACTAAAATATCTGAGGGATGAAATTTGTTGTATCTAGCACCGAGCTGCTCAGCCACTTGCAAACGGTGAGCAGAGTTATTAGCAATAAAAATACCTTACCTATTCTCGACCATTTCCTCTTCCAGCTTACGGGCAACGTGCTTA
>DATKTT010000306.1:0-3295 GCA_035530955.1 Williamwhitmania sp.
CCTATCACCGTGCTATCCACCGAAATGTTGAAAGTTCCTGGAATCTCCTTAACTAGAATCCACGGTGATTCAATGGTGATGGGCTGTTGTTTCTCGTTGGTGGAGGCATAGGCGGATGCCGTAAGGGCTATAATGCCAAAAATGGTGATGCAGTGCTGCTTAAACATAATCAAGAAAATTTGCTTAATGTAGCAATTTTGATTTTTTGGGAGATAGGGTAGTGGTCAATTATTTGCACTTTTTTTTGAAAATTGAACGCTTGCTGGTTTTATGTAGCGAAAGATGGTAAAAGCAACTGTTGAAATAAAAAAAAGTCTTAATTTGCCTTTAAGAAAGTAACGCTGTATGCCAATAGAGAATCACGATTTCTTTAAAGTTGAGCATTCCCGGATTCAACCTGCTCAGGGAAGAGTGCTGGTGTCGGACCCTGCGCTAAGTGATTTTTATTTTTCCAGGGCAGTGGTACTTATAACCGAGCATAACGAAAACGGCACTATAGGTTTTGTGCTTAACAAGCCCATTCAGGCTTCGCTTGATGAACTTCTTAAGGATTTTCCAGAGTTTCAGGCACACGTTTCTGTTGGCGGCCCGGTGAATCCCAATACAGTTCACTTTATTCACACCTTAGGGATGCAAATTCCAGGTGCGGTGCACATCTTTGCCAATATCTTCTGGGGAGGCGAGTTCGAAGAGTTGAAGGGGCTAATTAGGCAGGGTTTGGTAACCTCGCATCAGGTGAAGTTTTTCTTTGGATATTCGGGTTGGGCTCCAGAACAGCTGAAAACCGAAATGAAATCGGACTCATGGGTGGTTTCCATTCTTGATTCCGATATGATTATGGAGCCAGGTAGAGATATGTGGAAGCAGGCTGTGGAAAATTTGGGGGAAGAATTTAGAGTTTGGCTCAACTACCCGGAAAATCCTAATATGAACTAGCTGGCAAAGGTTGCAGTGGTGAGTGCTGTTAGCAATTTTTTAGCCGTGTTGTTAAAGTAGCGCCTATCCTTATAGCCCATCACCCAACGAATTCCGTTTACCGCATTGGTGAGAAATATTTCGTCGGCCTGCAGAAGCAATTCAGGCCCAATTGCGAGGTCGGTTTTTACTTTTAAACCAAGTGTAGGCGCCAAACCAATAATTATCTTGCGCATAACGCCATCGACACAACCCTGCTCAATTGCAGGGGTGTAGAGCGATTTTCCTTTAACTAAGAAGAGGTTGGAACTACTTGCTTCAACAATTTTGTTGTCGGTGTTTACCAAAAGGCAGTCGCCAAGGTCATTGGTCTTCTTGAATTTTGATGCCATGACGTAAATAATGGCGCTGGTGGTTTTGAGGTTGGAGAGGACGTTGATCGGTTTTTTGAACTCGGTGAAAAGGTCAACGAAGAGTCCTTTCTCGTTCAACTGATATTTATCCAACTCGAGAGGTAGCGCTTCAATGGTAAACGAAATGTCATCGCACTCTGGAGTGTAAAGCCCACCCTCCTTGCGAAAGACAGATATTCTAACACGAGCGCTGCCAAATATTCTCATTTTGTTCAGCAACTTTACAACAAGCCCAAACATCTGGTCCTCTTCAAAGTAGAGCGGCTTAGTCATTCCCAAAAGCAACATGCTTTTTATGAGTCTCTGGTAGTGGAGTGAAAAATGTCGGGGTTCCGTTCCATAGGCGTGGATGGTTTCAAAGAGCCCATCGCCATAGCAGAAACTCCTATTTTGAAGCTTCAACACCGGCTTGTCAGGGTCGAAGAAATCGCCATTGACGCAGCACCAGCTTTTGTACGATCTCAGTTTCTCCATGTGTTACGGAATGTTTTTTATTCCATCGAGCAGGTTTCCGTTGGTTCTCACAAGAATACCCTTGACTCCCGCAGCTTTGGCGGCTTCCATGTCGCGAGGGCTATCTCCTAGGAAGAACGATTCCCCGAGATTGATATCGAACCGTGCCGCCGCCTTCTCTAACAGCAGTGGCTGTGGCTTACGACAAAGGCATCGGCTGGTGCTTTCGTGGTGAGGGCAGTAGTATATTTCGTCGAATTTTATGCTCCAAGGCTGAAGTAGCCGTTGCAATTCCTTGTGGAAGGCATCTACCTGTTCGCAGGTGTATTCTCCTCTTCCAACTCCGCCTTGGTTACTAATAACAATGAGCAGGTAGCCCTTGCTTGCCAGCATTTGCAGTGCTTCACCCACGCCTGGGTTTAGCATACAATCTTCTACTCTGTATACATAGTAGTGCCCTTCGTCGCTGTTTAGCACGCCATCCCGGTCGAGAAATACTGCTCTATTCACTATTAATATTCATTTAGTTGAAAACCGAAACGCATAAATTTAATGCAACAATGTATACTAAATAATTCTCTGAGCGCGGTATAAGCCTTGCTATTTATGAAGCAATCCAATGCCTGTAAGAAAGTAAATGTAGAACTTAGGATTCATTAGTAGTGGAAATAGTAGCCCAAATATAGCACCTAGTAGGTGAGCATCATGGTTAATGTTGTCCTTACCCTTACGGCTCATATACTGTGAGTAACCCAGGTAAAGAATACCAAACACGATTCCTGGTATTGGGAGCAGAAAGAAGAAGAGTAACTTCCCCATTGGATCAAAGAAAATGGCTGTGAAGACCACCGCCGAAACGGCACCCGAGGCTCCAATGGAGGTGTAGGCGGGGTTATTCTTGTGCTTTTTCAGCGTTGTGAGTGTCGAAATAAGAATGCCACCTAGGTAAAGCGTGAGGTAGCTTACATTACCCGAAAGTATCAGGTCTTGGGCCTGAAGCTGTGAAAAGATATGTTCAACGTAGGTGCCGAATGACCATAGCACAAACATGTTTACTCCAAGATGAATATAGTCGGCGTGAATAAAAGCATGGGTAAAAATACGGTAGTACTGCTTGTTATGTATCACGTCGAAAGGGGTAAGTTTCATCCTGTGGAATACCTCTTCGTTGTTGAATGCCCATATGGATACAAGGGAAGTAACTATGATGATAATTGTGGTTATATTCATTTTACTTTACGTCTTAGATGTAGAAAATTTTAAGAATTAACTCCTGCAGCAAATCACCGTCCGATGATGTGTTGCCACCCCATCCCTTGGACTTCATGTCGTATTCACGCAAAAGTGCAATAATCGCCACGGCTTTGGTTGGGTTAAAGTTTTGGGCTGCCAGCTTATAGTCGTTCACAAAAAAGGGGTTTACCCTGAGCTTTGCTGCCACATTATCCTTCGACTTGTCCTTCAGTAGATTGTAGATGAGAACCTTGCTAAAGTGGTTGAATAGTGAAATAATG
>DATKTT010000307.1:0-3462 GCA_035530955.1 Williamwhitmania sp.
GCATTCAATACAGCTGTTGCAGCCCGGTCTTCCTTGGTTTACTGTTGAATTAAGTGTCATGCTGGTAGTGTTTTACAATTCACGTGTGATTACAATCACAAAAAAAGCTGTTGAGGTTTAGGCCACTAAAAAAAGATATAGTTGGATATCCACATATCTTTGCAGCAAAGTTACTAAAAACTGTTAGCCATGGAAAAAAAGAAAATGTGTTTAGCACTCTTTTCGGGTAGCGTTGATAAGTTAACTGCTGCAGGAGTGATAATCAGCGGTGCTGCTGCCGACGATATGGATATTGACATTTACGTTCTATTGCAAGGTGCAAGAGCTTTTAAGAAGGATATTGGTGACGATGCCAGCAAGCTGGCAATGGCCGAAAATGCCGATCTAAAGGAGGAGTTTATGGCTTCGCTCAAGCGTTTGAATGTTAAAACATGGGTTGAGTTTTTTCGCGAGGCAAAAGAGATTACCAATCTTAAAATCCACATTTGCGGTTTGGCCGGAAAAATTTGGCACGGCGAAAAGTTGGAAGATTTCATTGATATCGCAGACGATATTGTAGGTATAAGTGCATATATCCAAGCAGCTCAAGAGGCTGATGTTCACCTGTTAATATAAAAGTAATATGAGCGTAGATGTAGAACAGCAGATAGTAGATCTGCAGAAGCGATTGTCCAAGCTGGAGAATAGAAATAATGATCAACTCTCCATGGTTGTTTTCTCGGGTGATATGGATAAAATCCTCGCCGCAATGATTATTGCTACAGGTGCCACCGCCATGGACTCGAAGGTTAAAATGTTTTTCACCTTTTGGGCTATTGCCGCTCTTCGCGATGCCAAGAAGACGGCTAAAGGCAAGGATTTTATGTCCAAAATGTTTGGTATGATGCTTCCTCGCGGTCGTAATAAACTTAAACTCTCGAACATGAACATGGGCGGCATGGGGCCAGCCATGATTAAATCGTTGATGAAGAAGAAAAATGTGGCTTCGCTCGATGAGCTTTTTGCTGCTGCAGCCGAGCTAGGCGTTGAGATTTGCATCTGCGAAATGTCTATGAACCTCATGGGCTTTAAGAAGGATGAGATGATTGACTATCCTCAGCTTTCATACTGTGGTGTTGGAACATTCTTGGCCGATGCCGACGAAAGTTCAGTTCAGCTATTTATTTAAACATTTAATATTTTACCATCATGACAACAGAAGAATTGAAGAATCTTAAGGCAGATAAAATTGTTGACGCTCGTGGAACCTCTTGTCCAGGTCCTCTTTTGGCCGCTAAGAAGGCAATTGGTGAAGTTCAACCAGGTCAAGTAATGGAAATTCTTTCGGCCGACGAAGGAACCAAGAAGGATATTCCTAAGTGGTCGACCAAGCAGGGTTACGAGTACCTTGGTGACGTTGAAGAAAATGGCTATTTCAGAATGTTTTTAAAGAAATAGTTGATGAATACTAAGGCAAACCCCAAGATTTTGGTGTTTTCGACTGAAAAGATATCCGACCCTGCCATCGATTTGGCAGGGTTGCT
This sequence comes from Williamwhitmania sp., assembly GCA_035530955.1. Classification (GTDB taxonomy): domain Bacteria; phylum Bacteroidota; class Bacteroidia; order Bacteroidales; family Williamwhitmaniaceae; genus Williamwhitmania. The sequence goes on from DATKTT010000307.1 coordinate 1,524, forward strand.
TAAAAAGCACTACTCCAGTCACATCTATTCAATTAGCGTTCCATGCTCAAGCGGGATCAAACCTCGCTGGATAATGCGCGCTTTTGAGAAGGGTTTTAGTGGTGTATTTATTGCAGCCGATGGTACCGATTGCTCTTTCGGGGAACAGTGCGTCGATCGCACTTCTGATATTGTAAAGGCGACACACGCCCTTATGGTTGAAAAAGGGTTAAGACCCTCTCAACTAAAAATGGCCGCAATCTGCTCTGTTTGTGCTGAACCCTTTGTAAAGCATATTACGAGCTTTATGAATGAGTTGGAGGCATTGAGCAAGGCCTAATTCAATCTTGAAGGAATATCGCTTGGTTGTTCTTTAACAACAGTTTTGAGGGCTGCAATTCCTTGTGTAACTACTTTTAGCTTCTTGTAAAAGAACTTACATCTATTCTGTTTTGAAGTTTAGCGTTTGACAAAAACGATTTATCTGCGGAGCAACAGTTTATTGCAAGAGTTGCAAGATAACAATGGAAAAGCTCACTGATTTTTCATGATTTAAGAACTCAATTATGCCAACAAACCAAGAAATTGATCAAATAACTGACTTTGACGTATTAGTTGTCGGAGCGGGTATAGCGGGCGAAGAATCTGCTCTTAAGCTCGCAGATATGGGGTTTCGGGTATTACTAGTCGAAAAAGAACCTTCGATTGGAGGTAAAATGATCCTCCTGAGTAAGGTTTTTCCAACACTCGACTGTGCTGCTTGTATTACCACTCCAAAAGTTTCCGAAACGGCTCGCCATCCCAATATTACGATTCTAACTCTAACGGAGGCAGAAAGTATTGTCAAGGAGGAAAATGGCCTATTTTCGGTAGCCTTAAAAAAGCACCCTCGCTATGTGGTTGAGAAGGATTGTACCGGTTGTCAGGAGTGCGAAAAGGCCTGTCCTGTAATTGTGGAAGATCAGTTTCAATTCAACCTGGTAGCTCGCAAGGCAGTATACATCCCCTTCAGTATCGCAAATCCTCGTATTGCGGTGATTGATATTGAAAATTGTATGCTTTGTGGTGCATGTGAACAAAAATGTCCTTCCAACTGTATCGACTTCTCTCAGAAAGAGGAGATCATTCAGGTTAAGGTTAAGGCGATTATTGTTGCTACCGGTTTCACCCTGTTCGATCCAACATTAATTCCTCGGTATGGTTATGGCCGATTCAAGAACGTAATCACCTCCATGCAAATGGAGCGCGAACTTGCGCCAACTCGTCCTTTCAACAATGTGCTTAGGCCTTCCGATGGAAAGACACCCGATAAAATTGCCTATATCTTCTGCACAGGCTCCCGCGATCAAACGTGTGGAAATGCCATTTGCTCACAAGTATGCTGCATGTATTCCACCAAGCAATCTCAGTTGCTAATGGGTGCGCTTCCTATGGCTGATATTACCATGTACTACATCAATATTCGTGCATTTGGCAAGGGGTATGATGAGTTTTATGAGCAAGCAAAGGACATGGGGGCCCGCTACGTTAAGGGCAAGGTGGCTAAGGTTACCGAAAAGGAGAATGGCAACCTAATACTGCGTTACGAGGACATTGCAACTGGAAAAGTTACGGAAGCAGAGCACGATATGGTAGTGCTTTCTGTTGGTCTTCTTCCAAATCCAGCAATTGTGAATGTTTTTAAGAATGCAACCCTCGAATTGGATGCTTCAAACTTTATCAACCAACCCGATTTATTGCAAAGCCCGGCACTTACCTCTATAAAAGGTGTATTTGTTGCCGGAACCGCTACCGCACCTATGGATATTCCCGACACCATCATGTCTGCCGGTGCTGCTGCTGCTGAAACATCTGGTTATTTAAAGCTACAATCATGAAGAAGAAAATAGGAGTTTATGTTTGTCATTGTGGCGGAAATATTTCCGATTATGTTGATATACAGAAAGTAAAAGATGCCGTT
>DATKTT010000308.1:0-7431 GCA_035530955.1 Williamwhitmania sp.
ATATGGGTGTTTGATGGGGGTATTAATAGCCCAGACATGATGATTGCCTTGGTGGTTCTGATGCTGGCGCTACTTATTGTCCCTTATAGGGTAAAGAAATATGTTATTTCGTTGTTTATTGCGCTGGTCGTTGTTGTTTACCTCATTCAGCTTTTAAGACCGGACTTAATTGTTAAGATTCCTTCTGAAACATTTCATTGGTTTGATAACTTTTTAACCGCGCTATACTCCTCCTTTTTCATTTACCTGATTATTCGTTTTGTCCACAGGCACTATACCAGCGAAAGGCAGCGTGCCGAGGTGCTCTTAACCAAATTTCGAAGCTACGTTGAAAGTGCGCCCGATGGGGTTTTTGTGATAAACTCAGCAGGCTTTTATGTCGATGTTAACATCGCTGCCTGTGACCTTTTAGGTTATTCGCGCGAAGAGATCCTAACCATGCATGCCTCCCAAATGTCCATGCCAGAGAATTCAGGAGGGTTTAAGGTGGCGATTTCTGCATTACAAACTACCGGCAAATATTCACGCGAGCTTACTTTTCTTAGAAAAGATGGCTCCACTTTCATTGGTGAGCTGAGCGCTGTAAAAATTGATGATAACCAGTTTCTAGGCTTCGTTAAGGACGTAACCGAGCAAAGGCAGGCCGAGAGAGATATCAAGATGCTTGCCAATGCGCTGAAAAGTATTAACGATTGCGTAAGCATCACCGATACGGAGAATACCATCATTTTTGTGAACGAGTCCTTCGTAAAAACTTATGGTTTTGCAGAAGAGGAGCTGATAGGGCGAAACATTTCCATGATTACCTCGCCTAACAACAGTAGCACCATTGTGGTCGACATTTTGGTTGCGACCCTAAGTGGCGGTTGGAAGGGAGAACTTTTAAACGTTCGAAAAAATGGGAGCGAGTTTATTGTTAGCCTTTCAACCTCTATTGTTTACGATGAGAACACCGCTCCTATTGCTTTAATTGGTGTTTCATCCGATATTACCAAACGGAAGCAGGAGCAAGATGAGCTGGTCAACCTAAACACCCAGCTGAAGGAGCTAAATGCAGACAAGGATCGCTTTATGTCCATTCTTGCGCACGATTTAAAAACACCGTTTAATTCACTGCTCGGGTTTTCAGAATTATTACTCAAGAATATTGCCGACTACGATACGAACACGATTAGGTCTCAGGTAAAAATTATTAACGAAACGGCAAAAAGCACGTATGGTCTACTGGAGGATACCTTGCTTTGGGCACGAGCGCAATCGGGGAAGTTGCCGTTTGATCCGCAAAAGGTGAGCTTCTTGGACATTTGCAGTGAAGTTGTTCAAAGCTTAAGGCGGGTGGCTGATGCTAAAAAAATTAGCATTAAGCAGTTTGCGGAGGAGGATTTTACCCTTTTTGCTGATGTTGCCATGCTAAAAACAGTCCTGCGTAACCTTATTTCTAATGCCATAAAATTTACCAATTCCGGAGGTGACATTACCCTTTATGCAGTTAATAAAGGTGGAGAAGTGGTTATCAACGTGGTGGACAACGGGGTTGGAATTGGACCAGAGGAGATTGCAAATTTATTTGATGCTTCACAGTTTAGTTCAACCACTGGTACAGAAGGAGAGAAAGGCACTGGGCTTGGGCTGCTACTGTGTAAAGATTTTGTAGATAAACATGGTGGCCGTATTTGGGTAGAAAGTGTCGAGGGCAAAGGGAGTGAGTTTAAATTCACCATATCTTCGGCATTGAATTAACTGGGTGCAGAAAGAAATTTGCGGACGCATGGTTTTATTTATGCAATAATGTGCTTGCGTAACTAATTGTAATTTGAACTTGGGCAAGCACTAATGGAATTCGGAAAGAAGGACATGGAAAAAGTCAGGTTTCCGAGGACAGCAGAGGAGAAAAAGTATCATCCCTACATCGTTAGCATAGGAGCCTCGATTCCAATCTTGAGAAAATCAAATTCTATTAAGATTGTTCCATTAAAATGTTTCTTGGAAGATTACTATTGCCAATAGCCCGTTTTTCCATTTTTTGGATAATCAGCAAATTTTATTTAGGTTTACTTAGTTAATGACAAGCGCCGTATAAGTTGAAATAAACTCCAATAAACACATATAAGGGAGCATAGTTGATTTATAAACTGAAATTATCTAAACTAAACCAAATGAAACGCAAGGGATTACTTATTTTAGGATTCGTTTTCATGACGGGCATTTTAGCTGCTCAAAAAAATTTTCGACCAGGATATGTAATAAAAGCAGCTGGCGATACATTGATTGGCGAGATTGATTATCGCGGTGATTTGTTGATGGGACAGATATGTGGGTTTAAGACAAACGCCGCTGCCGATGAAATAAAATATACCCCAGCCGATATTGTTGGATATCGATTTAATGATGGTAAATACTATGTTTCGAAAAATATTAATGGTAAGATGGTATTTGTGGATTACCTTGTTAAGGGCTACCTGAACCTATATTACCTAAGAGATAACAATGGGGACCACTACTTTTTGAGGAAGGGTGACACCGACCTAGTTGAAATTCCCTACGAAGAGGGAATTAGGGTTAAGGATGGTAAGGAGTATTTCTATAAATCAACAAAGCATATTGGAGTACTAAACTACTTTACCCAAGAGGTGCCTGAACTTCAATCACGGATCGCTAGCATGGTAATGCCAGAGCACAATAATCTCATAAAGTTAGTTGAGAATTATAATAATAAGGTTGGTAAAGACCAAGCATGCATTGTATTTGATAAAGTGAGCCCATTCTTAAAGGTTGACCTTGAGGTTTTAGGAGGTGTTGCTAGTTATACCACTAAACTTGACTTGAGAGACAAGAATTATTTCCAGATGGGCGTTATTGGTCATTTTTGGATGCCTCGAACAAGCGAGAAAATATTCTGCAGAACTGGGATAATTTGGTCGCATGTTGATGTAATCAATCTGGGATCAAGAATACTTTATTATATTCCCGTTCAGCTAGAGTACGTGTATCCAAAGGGAATAGTAAGACCGAGATTTGCTTTTGGATTAACATTTTCCCCACAGTTGCAGTCTTTTTCGTATATGGGGGGAGTCGATATTAAGCTGCATAAGTCCGTTTCTTTAGGAGTAAGTGTTGACATGAATATTTACCCTAATGATTTCTTTGTAATATCTGATGATATACGGTCGCTATCGGCTATGGTTGGATTAGTTATCAAGTTGTGATGCATGAATTGAACCCAACTTTTCATTTCTAATTTTTCGATATATTTATAGCTGTCGAAAAAAATAGACTTTTCAACTAACCTACTAGCCCAATGGGAACTGTTGCTGAAATATTTGACCATATCCCAGCCGACATAATAAAGTTTGTGCTGGTAACCCTGTTCTCGCTTCTAATTGGTTTGGAGCAGCGTCGCCACCACATTGAGGAGCAGATGGAGAGCCTCTTTGGCACCGATAGAACCTTTACCGTAATTGGGATTCTAGGTTTCATACTCTACATTATCAGCCCTCAAAACTTAACACCCTTTCTTGGCGGTGGCGGGGTAATTGCGCTGCTGCTTGGCATTTTCTACTACCAGAAAATTCAAATTAAGAAGCAGTTTGGTTTTACCTCCCTCGTTATTGCGCTAATCACTTACTGCCTTGCACCCATAGTGTATACACAGCCTGCCTGGATGGTAATCCTGGTTGTGGTAGCGGTGCTTATCATCACCGAAATAAAGGAATCGCTTTTTAAGTTTTCAAAGAAGTTTGATAACGGTGAGTTCATCACGCTGGCCAAGTTTTTGGTGGTTGCGGGTGTAATTCTTCCACTGCTACCCGATACGCCCATATCAGCCGAAATTAATATTTCACCCTACAAGTTCTGGCTAGCCATCGTTGCCGTGTCGGCCATATCCTACTTGAGCTACCTGCTCAAGAAGTTCGTGTTCCCCGATTCGGGGATAATTCTTACCGGAATACTGGGAGGCCTTTACAGTAGCACAGCCACAACCATTATTCTTGCCCGAAAGAGCAAGGAGATGTCCGAGAGCAACAAGCTGGTTGCAGCCATTATTTTGGCCACCACCATGATGTATCTGCGCATATTCCTGCTTGCCCTATTCTTCAATAAGGATATTGCGCTTAGGCTGGCACCCTCGTTTGCCATTTTTATTGTTGCATCCGCTCTTATAGCCCTCTTCTTTCTAAAGTTTCATCGTGGCAAGCCAAAGCCGGAAGGTGAAGCTATAACCCTTAAATCGCAAACTAACCCGCTGGAGTTTAAAACAGCGCTGGTGTTTGCAGCACTTTTCATCTTTTTTGGGACAATTACCGGGATTATTAACAAAAATTTTGGAACGGGTGGCATCAACGTGCTTTCCTTTGTGGTTGGTGTAACCGACATCGATCCATTTATACTAAACCTCTTTCAAAGTAAGTGGAACATAGAAAGTGCTGTTTTAGTGATGGCGGTGCTAAATGCCATAACTAGCAACAACCTGCTCAAAATGGTGTATGGATTGTCTTTTGGCGACAAGTCCATTCGTAAGCCATTAATTGCAGGATTCAGCGTGCTAGTTGTGCTGGGGTTGATATTATCTTTTGTGATTCATTTATAGTGATTATTTTTATTTGGTATTGAATTATTATTCTAATTTCGCAATACAAATTCGATTATTCTATATTTTCTGCTTGTCTCATTTTAACAAGCAGAATTATCAGTTGATCATGGATTTTTCATATAGCTAGTTGAAGAAATGTATGTTTGAAATAGAATCCATACTTTATTAAGATTTTGTGCATTAATTTTTTTTCTTTAGATAATAATATGGCATTTGATGGGAGTGCTATACTGTCATTAATTGCAGTATAGTGATATATGTGCGATTTTATGCTAAGCCGAATATACCTTTAATTTAAAATTTGATTTATGAAAAGAGCAATTTTCTTTGTATTATTAATCTCAGGTTCTGCATTTTGGAGTTGTACTAAAAGCGATTCAACAGTTCCCGTGGTTGCCGATTTTGCAATGACCGTTACCGGCGAGGCGCCCAATGCACAGATTACTATTACCAACAATACCACTGGTGCATATGCCTATGAGTGGACATTTGGTGAAGGTGCTAACATCAGCACTACTACCGATTTAACACCACCTGTTTTAACTATTGATAAGGCTGGAAGTTTCACAATTACGTTAAAAGCAGGCAATGGCTCCGACGAGGATGAGGTTACTAAAACAGTAACAGTAGAAGGTAATAGCGCATTGGTAATCTACTCTAATGTGGAGTTTGGTTTGAATGCTGGTGATGATACCTATGGTCGTCTATTCTCCTTTGAAACGGGTAAGATTTATAAGGACAATGAAGTTGATGCAACTGTTGGCCCCAAAATTAATTTGGCATTTGGAAGCATGGGGAATACCATGTACTACTTTCAAAGTCCAACCGTGGCTGATTACAATGTTCCAGGAGCATCAGTCACAAAGGTGACCAACTGGTTTTCAACTAGCCCCATCTCAACCTCCGATTTTGATGGAATGACTGATGATAGCAAGCTTGTCGGTTTAACTATTAATGAAACTGGCGATAGCTTTGGTAATTCCTCAATCCCCGGAATAGTGCTATTCCAACTCTCAACCGGAAGAAAGGGTGCAATAGAGACAAAGGCAGTTAATAGCTTACGCCTAGTGGTTGATATCAATATTCAGAAATACTAGTTTTACATTGCTTACAAACCGGTGCCGCATTGGTAATGCAATGTAACACTGGTTTTTTGTTTGTATTCGTAGTATTGTATAGGTTTGTTAGGTTGCATCCATAGCCAAGAGGATAATAATGAGTCTTAAGGTATCGCCTTCGATGATGACGACACTCTTTATACTCGCCAATCTCTTACCCAACTATTTCTGCAATTATCTAAATATGCCTAGATCTTTTCAACAAACTTGATACCTTTTTCTCGCTGGAGTTAAATTATATTCCAAAAAAAAATTGTAAAATTGAGAGATTACCTTTATCTTTATAATACAGGTCTAAAACATTTCCAAATAATAGAATTATTTTAATAACACGTTGTGATGCAAATAAAGTCCTTTGGCAAAAGTGCTGCTTTAATTCTTTTCTTTTTCTTTTTATTCCAAAACATTTATAGCCAGGAGAACTACTTAGCTGGATATATTGTATCCTTTAAGGGTGATACCCTGCACGGTTTTATTGACTATCGTAATTGGGAGAAGAATCCCCAAAAAATATCCTTCAAGGAGAAGTTAACGGATGATAAGGTGGTATTCTTTCCTACAGAGATTAAGGCATTTAGCGTTCTCGATGACAATTATGAAAGTGCCATAATTAAGACAGAGGTCAGTCCTTTTAAAACAAATGATCTCGAATACGATAAAGAACTAAAGTTTGAAGATGATACCACATTCTTACAGGCGGTTTTAAAAGGAAAAAAAAGTTTGTACACCTACACTAACAGGCTGGGAGAAAAACAGTTCTATATTAAAAATGGTTCGTCCTACGAGCTGTTAGCTTACAAGCGGTATTTGAATGAAGATCATGATCAAACTATTGTTTCTGAAAACAATAAGTACCTGGGCCAGCTCTCTTTTTACCTTAACGATTGCCCTTCGGTTATGTCTAAATTGCCCACCATTAAGTACAACCTACAGAGCATAGAAAACCTATTTCTCTTCTACAATAAATGCACTAATTCCGGGATTGATTTTCAGCAGAAAACGGAAAAGGGATCGATGAAGGTTAGTGTAGTCGCTGGAATATCAATAACATCTTTAAAATTTCGTAGTTACTATAATCTGACGTTTGAACCTCTAGTAAATTCTAATTTCAAAAATTCTGTAAATGTTTCCGGTGGAATCTCTTTTGACTTTGTTCTTCCGAGGAATTTAAAAAAGTGGTCATGGTGTAATGAACTATTGTATTCATCATATAATTTTAACACCCATTTAAACGAGAATTACTACACCACAACTTGTGTTACCCTTGAGTATACCTATCTTAAAATTGTAAGCATGGTTCGCTATCGATATCCGATAGGCAAATGCTCCTTATTGTTTAACGGTGGAATAACCGGCGGCTATGTAATTAAATCAACTAATTATAAACGAGTTGATTCAGGGTTATACGGCATTGAAATAGGGAAGGCGGTGAATTCAACGAGGGATTTTGAAGAGGGATATACCTTGGGCCTAGGTGGTGAAGTTAAACGGTACTCGGTTGACGTGATGTATGAGGCAGGGACAGGGATTTCAAACATAACCTCATTAAAGTCAATCTCGAATAGATATTATATTCTCGTTGGTTATCGATTCTAATATAGACCTCAATTGTTAAGGAACATTGGAGGTAAAATCAAAATCTCTTTTTTAAATGAAAATTTATTCCGTAGCGGAACATATGCAATTTGCTAGATTATGATGAAACGTTGGTACATAATAGCA
>DATKTT010000309.1:0-12383 GCA_035530955.1 Williamwhitmania sp.
TGGGGTTTACTACAACGGCGGCAGCTGGTTTCGGGCCGAATATTGCGCCTACGTGGTGGGCTTAAAACACGGTTGGAAAAAAGCACCCATGTTGATGGAAAACCGAATTTGGGCAGAGATCTACCTCAATCCCCAATGGCCATTCAGCAAGGAGTTTATCCCAACCAAATGGACCACAACCGCAAGCTGGTGGCCATCTACAAGAGGGCTGTGCTGGAATGTATTTATTCTTATGGCTGATGAGGTGGCAGGCCTCCGCACACCCGATATGGATCCCGATTACATAAAATCGGAGGCAAAGTAGGAGCGCCATTTGTCATCGAATAGGGGTAGAACCCTGAGGGAGTAGCAAGGGCTGCAGTATTTATAAGCAGCCTTTGCTACTTCTTTTTTATGCGAACCATTCCAACGTTACTTCACTGTGGCTTCCTTGGCATAAGGGAGTAGGGCACCAGACCCCGAGCAAGTTTACTGGGGAATAGCCAATTGATATGCGTTGTGTATGCTCTACCTAGTGTTATGCAGGTGAGCAGCCTATTGAGCTTGGCCGCGTGAATATTAGCTATATAAATTGCTAGGAAACCAATCCTGCCGATTAATTAATATATTTGTGTAAGTGTGAGTTACTCACACATATAAATGAGTTATGTGTTAGCAAATAATACTCAGAAGTATGTTCTTTATACATGGAAAATTTGTAAATTTGCAATATGAAAACTGCAGTAAAGAATACGATAACGATTGATAATGAAATGGTGAGAGAAAACATCATTAAATCAATGATTGCATCTTTCAGAATTGAAAGCATTAACATATCAGAAACAACAGCGCACGAAATCTACGAGAAAGTAAAAAAAAGGCTTAAAAAATAAGTTCTATTATTTCCTCCATTGGTTTATAATTCCTTCTTGCAATCATCTGAACCGCTGAAACGTATTTCTGAAAAACTTTATCATCTATTAATTCAAAGTGTAACCCCTCGAAACCTTGTTTCCTGACCATCAAGTTTGCTAGCATTCTTGCAGTCCTACCATTCCCCTCTCGAAACGGGTGAATAAAGAGAAACTCACCATGAACCTTTGCAATATCTTTGATGAGTAAATTATTATCACTGTATTTGTTTGGCAACTTAGAAAGAATTTCCTTGTCAAAATTATTCATATTCAGAGGAATGAATTGAGCCGTTGGGAATAGAAAACCACCTTTAGACATGTTTACCGTACGATACTTTCCTGCGAAAGCATATAAATGACCTAAAGCCAGTTTGTGGATTCGCTGAATGTATTTTGAACTAAACTTGGTTCGGGAAGACAATTCTGATGTTAGTGTCAGTTCTGCATATAGAAAGCCTTCGAATTCAGATTTATCAATATCCCCTCGACTAATCAAGTTTAATAGATTGGGCAATAACTCACCTTCATCAGGATTCGCAGTGTATTTATGCATAGACAACCTGTTAGATAACAAAAACGAAGATAGGGAAATGAAACGAAAGAATAAATTGCCAGCACATAACACGTAGCAAATGATATTGGGGTAAATATGCAGATATGCGAGATTTTAGTACTTTAGTAAAAGTTTATCGTGAGACGAAATAGCGGGTTCTTAACTTCCCAACAATTTCTTGTCACGGAAAGCGTTGGCTGCAACCATACAATCATTCTCTGACAGTGAATTACTACAAGATGAAAATCGAAAACTTAGATTTGGGGATTTCGGCCAGTTTTAAACATGTTTATAATTTATATGAGCGATAATATAACAAAACGTATTGGGATCCTTTACTTCTCGCCTACAAATACAACGAAAAAAATTTGTAAGGCAATTGCTTTAGGTATGGGAGCCGAAGTTCCTGTCGATTTGAACATCACCAATCTAGATTTCCGAACAAAATTGTCTTCAAATCCTAATGCGCTTTTAGATAACATTGACCAAATAATTATTGGAGCACCTGTATATACAGGCAAATTACCTATTCCGGTAATCGAATGTTTAAAAGCCTTAAACGGAAAGGGAAAAGAATGCACAACCATTGTTGTATACGGTAATAGGGATTATGGTATTGCACTTTACCATATGGTAGAAATTCTTACTAATAATGGTTTTAATATTAAAGCTGCTGGCGCTTTTATCGGTCAGCACTCATATTCTGATATAGTACCTATAGCTATTGGACGACCTGATAATACTGATTTGGAAAAAGCGTATAATTTTGGAATAGATAGTCTAAATACTTCTAATTATTTGTCTTTAAAGGATATTTTGGTTCAAAGGGACATGTTTTCTAAATCAAAGAATTATACACCTATAATACCGATCTTCAAATTAGAGAAATGCTCTTTCTGTGGAGCTTGTTCAAAACGATGCCCAATTAATATTATTTCACCGGGAACGGGCAATTTCATGAATCAAGAAGCCAAAAAAAAATGCCTCGGATGCATGGCTTGTGTTTCAATCTGTAAGAATAAAGCTCGATTTATCAAACCTAATATTATAATGAAATTAGTAATTAAAATTCTCCTTAAAAAACCTTCTGTTTACCGCCAAGAACCACTTACAATTTTCTCATCAAAATCATAATGATTATAAAAATAAGATAAGTTCTTTCAAACTCCCAAACACGCAAACCATTGCCTTATAGGCCTAAAAAAATATTCCGTTACCTTTTATTCTTACCTGAGAAATAAGCTAGAATTACAATGAACCTATAAAATTATGTCATAGGCAAATGATTGCTGAGGAATAAAATACTCTATTTTTACATAGCATAACCTAAAAATCCAATGAGAAAGTATCTGTTTGTATTGGCAATAGCGTGGCTTGCTATTACCAATGAAGCTAGGTCACAGACGCAGGATTATAGCTGGATATACCTGTATTACACCAACTCCTTTGGTGCTCGTCCAACTTTTACAATCCTTTTTAACGATAAAGCAACCCTCCAGCTCGAGAAGAAAGCGAGGATAAAGTATAAGGTCTACTCCACTGGCGATATTAAGATCTCCTGTTTCTATGGGATAGAAAAGGGGGTTAAACTTGGAGAGAGCTCAGTAACCCTAGCTGTTCAGCATGGCAAAAATTACTATGTTAAGCTTTATAATACCTACCTAAAGCTAGTAGATGTAGATGAGGCTACCGGTGAAAAAGAATTTAATGATTCAAAATTGGCAATGGTTCAAAACTATGTGGAGGATACTCAGGACCCCTTCGTTCAAAATGCGGCACCCAACACCCTTGCAAATAGTAATACCTCAGCAAATAATATCGCTTCTCAAACAGTTAAAGAGACGGTAAAATCGGATGTTGATATAGATATTCCGGTAAATAAAACTGTTAAGCCCAATACCTATGCATTAATTATTGGCAACGAGGATTATAGCTCTTTTCAAACCGGCCTAAGCAATGAGGTTAATGTAGATTTTGCCATTAACGATGCAAGGGTGTTTAAGGAATACTGCATCAACGTGATGGGTATTCCTGAAAAGCAGATAAAATTGTTGACCAACGCAACGGCAGGGCAAATGAGCCAGGGTATAGCCTGGCTAAGCAATCTTGCCAAAATTGATGACGGCAAAGCTGAGCTAGTATTCTACTACTCAGGTCATGGCTTGCCCGATGAGCAAACCAAAGAGTCCTATATGATGCCTGTTGACATCAGCGGGAGCAATGTTACGCTTGGAATAAAGTTGTCCGATTTATATGCAAAGCTGAATGAGTATCCTGCAAAAAGGGTTTCCGTATTTCTGGATGCCTGTTTTAGTGGTGGCGCACGAAACCAAGGATTAATTGCAATGAAAGGGGTTAGGGTTAGGCCCAAGGAAAACATGATAGGTGGTAATATGGTTGTGCTTTCCTCAAGCACCGGTGAGGAATCGTCGGGGGTATTTCGGGAGAAACAGCATGGATACATGACCTATTTCTTGCTAAAAAAGCTGCAGGAAACCAAGGGCACTATTACCTACAAGGAGCTGGCCGATTTTGTTATTAACAGCGTGAGGAAGGAAACTGCGTTGAATAGTAAATTGCAAACACCGCAATGCAGCTTCAGTCCAAGTGCAGGTAGCACCTGGGCAAATTGGTCAATAAAATAGTTTTGCCACCTAACAACTTATGAAGTAAAAAATAGAAACGATCCGCATGTCACACGTGGTCTAAAGCATGCCAATTTGAGTGAATTTTCAATCGAATCGTTCCACATCGAGGCTTCGCGGGTTAAGCAGGTTAAGCTTCGCAATATGGTACGTTTTATACTACTAACCGTTTCCCCATAATCTCTTGCAAAACCAACTTACAAAACCAACTTACAAAGCCATAAAACTTAAACCATGAAAACCTCAACAACAGCCATTCTACTAACCATGTTTTGCATTGCTGCCAATGCTCAAACAAAATTTAACCCACCCGCCACCAAAAGCATCCCGGTGGTGGATACCCTTCACGGTGTAATCCTAACCGACGACTACCGATGGCTCGAAAACAAAACCGATTCTAGCGTAGTTAGCTGGACCAAGGCCCAGCACGATTATGGAATTGAATATCTTGCCGCAACGCAGAAAACGCATGCAGGATTGCGCGAAGATATTGCCCGCTACCTCGATTTGGATTACGAGGGTCCGCTCAACAGGGAGGGTAAGCGCGTTTTTCAAACGGTAAAGAAAAAGGGCGACAAGCAGTATAAACTTTACACCATCCTCAATGGTGAAAAAATATTGATTTGGGACCCAGTAACGCTCGATACTACGGGTAAAACATCCACCAGCAGCATTGCCTACACCTACGACGGTGAACGGGCTGCCATTAGTGTCCAAAAAAGTGGCGCCGAAATTTCATCAACCTATATCGTCGATACCCGAACGGGAAAAATTCTCTACCCACCGTTGGAAAACATTTTTGGCTACCAGTGGACCAAAGATCAGCAGCATGCCTATTTTACAGTTCGAAGCCAAGAGGATGTGGATAAGCAGCAGCCCCTTAAATCATACTACTGGAAGGTGGGCGATCCCATCGATAAGGCTACCTTTATTGGAACCACCACCGATGCCAAGAACAACTTCTACATTTACGATAGCCGCTACAGCGATGTGACATTCTATGGGGAGGGCGATTTTTACTCCAACAGCTTATACATGCGCAAAACCGGCACCTTCGATAAAGGAGCGCTGATTTATGAGAGCAAAGAGTTCAATGCCTACCCCGAGGCCATTGGCGATAAGCTCTACATACTTACCAACGACAATGCTCCCAACTTTAAGCTCATGGTGGCCGACAGGAGCAACGCCGAATACAAAAGTTGGAAAGTGCTCATTCCCGAGAGTGGAACGGTAATGCAGAGCTATGTGGTAACCAAAAATGGTATCATTGTTCAGGACAAAAAGGATATCCAAAGCAGGCTCACACTCTACGATTTGTCGGGGAAAAGAATTAAGCAGGTTGAGCTGCCCGAAATCGGTAACGTGGGTGGCATTAGCTACGACCGCGAGGAAGATTCGGTGTATGTAAGCTTAAATACATTTACCTCCACCTCCAAAACATTTGTTGCCTCGCCCAGTAACTTTAAGTGGCGTTTATACTACCAGCGGGAGCTTCCGGTGGACATGAGCAACATTGTGGGAGAGATAAAGTTTTACACATCCAAGGATAGCACTAGAGTTCCCGTGTTTGTGGTTCACCGCAAGGATATGCAGCTCGATGGCAACAACCCGGTGCTTATTACCGCCTACGGTGGTTTTAACTACGGCATTGAACCTCAATATTACGGGTTCTATGCTGCATTCATCAATCGTGGAGGCGTTGTGGTTGAGGCCGGAATTAGGGGCGGTGACGAGTATGGTGAGAAGTGGCATCAGGGTGGCATGCTCGGCAACAAGCAAAATTGCTTCGACGATTTTAACAGCTGCACCGAATGGCTGATAAGGGAGAAATACACCAATACCAGCCGTATTGTTGCCATGGGCGGAAGCAATGGTGGTTTGCTTATGGGAGCAATTGCTGTTCAGCGCCCCGACCTATACAAGGCCATTGTTTGTGAGGTGCCGTTGCTCGATATGATCCGCTACCACAAGTTTCTGATAGCCCGCTACTGGATACCCGAATACGGCTCATCCGATAACGAAAAGGATTTCCGCTGGTTGTTGCGCTACTCGCCCTACCAAAATATACGAATGGGCGTTAATGTCCCCGCAATGCTGGTTACCGCCGGAGCGCACGATAGCCGCGTTGATCCTATGAACGCAAAGAAATTTGTGGCGGCGCTGCAGAACAATCCCGGTCAGGTAAGCCCAATTATTCTACACATGGACTACGATAGCGGCCATGGGTCAGGGCAGAGTACCGCCCAGTCCATCGATAACTGGGACTTTGTTTTTGAGTTTATAATGAACCAGCTGAACATGTAGTAGCGCATAGCACCACACTGCTGCGTGGAAGTAATAATGCGCAGCGGTTACAGCAGCGTAGTTGAATGGCAGGCCTCAGGAATGGGGCCTGCCATTTTCTGTTTGTTCTTAAACTCTAGGCATTGCAATTATCAATGTCTGCCGTTAAATTAATTTATTTGAATAAGTACAGGTTATACACACAATACATACCCAAAAGGGTAGTATAGTTTGAATTTATCACACATACAATCGAGTTACCAACAAGGAGTGGTAGGCCAAACTACAAGCTTGACAATGGCTACAAATTTGAAAACGAAATTAAAAATAGCGACAAAAAATTTAGAATATTTAGTTTTTTGAGTAACTATAAAAAAAGAGAAGGATAGCCATTAGTTTGGGTGAAGATAATGTGTGATTTATGTAAATTCTTCCTACTATTCTGTAACACTTATCCTGTCTTCGCAGATTAACTTTGCTTTTTAAAATACATATAAAATGATGAAAGAAAAGCGTGATAAGTTGAATCTACCTGATAGTCAGGCAGGCAAAAAAGAAGAAAATAAACTTCAAGGTTATCCAATCTATCCCGATGGCGATGACATTTACGAAAACTTTCAGGAAGAAGAAGATATAAACCCGGAAGATACTTCCAAAACAAAAAAAACCAACAGCAACAATGCAATAAGAAGGAAAGAACTGGATGATGATCACGGTGGAAATGACCTCGATATTCCCGGTGCAGAGCTTGACGACCTTCAGGAAGATATTGGAAGTGAAGATGAAGAGAATAATTACTACAGTCTTGGTGGCGACGATCACAACGATTTAGAAGAAGATAAAGGAGAATAAATATGCCAACATTTGGATCACCCTTTTCGGGCTTAGCAAAAGATGAACAGCTCACGGATGCAGAGCTTATCAGAGCAATTCGTTTCATGATTGCCGCGGAGTATGAGGCAACTCAATTATACATGCAGCTTGCCGAGTCTACTGACAACAAGCTTGCGGTGACAGTGCTCAAGGACATAGCGGACGAGGAGCGTGTTCACGCTGGAGAGTTTTTAAGATTGCTACTAGAGCTTGCTCCCGATGAAAAAAAATTTTATGCCACGGGTGCGGATGAAGTAGAAGAATTCATCAAAAAGTTAAAAAAATAAAGAATTCTCGAAATACTAGTACTTACAATCTAAATATCAAAGCAAAAGAGCAGGTTTACAGATGCGTTTTGGAACATTATTAACCGGTAAATTGTTTCTTAAAGGTATGTGGACTATAGTAAATTGCGAATTTATTAACAAAAAAAATTTAAAATATGATAAGAACTGCAACAGCCCAATGGCAGGGAAACCTTAAAGAGGGCAAAGGAAATATAAGCACGCAAAGTGGAATATTAGCTAAGACCAATTACAGCTTCAAAACCCGTTTCGAGGAAGGGGTAAAAGGGACTAATCCTGAAGAGTTGTTGGCTGCCGCACATGCAGGCTGTTTTACTATGTCGGTTGCGTCAATCCTGGATAAAAAAGGTTTTAAAGTTGGTTTATTGGAGACATTGGCAACACTTACACTTGAAGGGTTAGCAATAACTGCCATACATCTATCGATATCAGGTTCAATTTCGGGTATAGATACCGATGAGTTTAAAGCCGTAGTGAAGGAAGCCGAAAAGAACTGTATTGTTTCTAGAGCTCTAAAAGTGGCAATTACTTCTGAAGCACATCTTGTTGTGTGAGAAAACAAAACATTCCTGTTTAAATTCAACTTAAGCAACATGGAACAATATAATGTAAAAGTGAGATCAATTGAGTACATCACCCATGATGTGCTGAGAATTGTAACTGAGAAACCTCAGGGTTACACTTTTTCTCCGGGGCAGGCTACAGAAATCACTATAAACAAAGAAGGCTGGAAGAACAAAAAAAGGTCATTCACATTCACCTGTTTGCCACAGCATAATTATTTGGAGTTTTCCATTAAAATTTATCCTTCGCACAAAGGCGTCACCAACGAACTTCTGAAGCTGAAAAAGAATGATGAGCTGATTCTTCACGATGTATTTGGGTCAATTGTTTACAAAAGCGAGGGTATATTTATTGCTGGAGGAGCAGGCATTACTCCATTCATTTGCATCCTCAGAGACCTTCATTCAGAGAATAAAATTGGCAATAACAAGCTCATCTTTGCCAATAAAATGCAAGGCGATATTATACTTGCCGAGGAGTTTAAAACTTTGCTAGGCAAGAATTTTATCAATATTTTATCCGATGAAAAAGTTGAAGGGTACGCACATGGACAAATCACCGAAGACTTTCTTAAGGATTATGTTAAGGACTCCCCTAAAAACATTTATGTATGTGGACCTCCACCCATGATGGTTGCAGTGGAGAAGTTCTTATCCAATTTGCATGTTGATGAAAAACTAATCATCAAAGAGGTATTTTGATAGATTAAGGAAGCAGCAGCAGTCTGTCCTGTTGGAATTATTAAGTATACCGAGGAATAAACATTTGTTATCCATCCCAAACCAAATAATTACTTCAATGGCAAATCTTAAAACAAAGTATATGGGGATCGAGTTAGATAACCCCATAATTCTGGGAGCCTCCAACATGGCCAACGATTTGGATAAACTTAAAAAGGCCGAAGAGTTTGGCGTTGGAGCAATTGTTTTTAAATCATTATTCGAAGAGCAAATACAACTCGAAGCATTGCAGCTTGATGAGAAGCTTACTGAATTCAACGACATCTATGCAGAAATGCTTACTATTCACCCAGATGTTAAATTTGCTGGACCCGATGATCATCTTGTGAATCTTAGGAAAGCTAAGGAAAGTTTATCAGTTCCCTTAATTGCAAGTTTAAATGCGATTAACTATGATACTTGGATCAAATATGCTAAGCTATTAAGTGAGACTGGTGTTGATGGAATTGAACTGAATTTTTATCATATTCCCTCCGACTTTAATAAAGATGCGAAGGAGATTGAGGATGAACAGATCAAAATAGTGAACGCAATCAGTAAAAATAGTTCTATCCCCATTAGCGTAAAGTTAAGCACCAACTACTCTAATATTCTGAATTTTATAAATAGGCTCGACCAAACCGGAATCGATGCATTTGTTCTGTTTAATTCCTTTTTCCAGCCCGATATCGATATTGCTAATGAAAAGCATAGTAAATCTTTTAATTATAGTAATGAAGGCGATTACAAGCAATCTTTAAGATATTCGGGATTGCTATTCGAAAATATAAAAGCTGACGTTTGTGGTAGCCATGGGGTATTTACTGGTGCAGATGTAATTAAGCTGATCCTATCAGGGTCATCATGTGTACAGGGTGTAAGTACATTTTATAAAAATGGTTTGAAACAGATAACAAGCATCAAGAAAGAATTGGCGGATTGGATGGAAATCAAAAACTACAAGAGCATCGATGAATTTAGAGGCAACCTATCAAAAAATAAGCTCAATAAAAATTCTTTAGTTTATAAAAGAGCCCAATACGTTGATTTACTTATGAATTCAGAGAATATTTTTGGAGATATTCATTAACGTTTTGTTGTAATTTGCTTACAGCAGGTATGTTTTTTAGTAAGAAAAGAGTTTGACTACCATAAAACATGAATTTTAAAAATCTACTATGAGCAAAAATATATCGGACCAACTGGTGGAAACATTGGTTGACGCAGGTATCCAAAGGATATATGCAGTAACAGGCGATAGTTTAAATCATGTCAATGCTGCAGTTCATCGCAATGGAAAAATCAAATGGATCCACGTACGGCACGAAGAGACTGCTGCATATGCAGCTAGCGCAGAGGCTCAGCTGAATGGTCTGGCATGTTGTGCTGGCAGCAGTGGCCCCGGACATGTTCACCTGATAAATGGTTTGTATGATGCACATCGGTCATCCGCTTCAGTATTGGCTATCGCGTCAACTATTCCCACAAAGGAGTTTGGAACCGGCTATTTTCAGGAAACAAACACAATCAAACTTTTTGACGATTGCAGTTGCTACAATCAGATAGCTGCTACACCTGCACAATTGCCACGCATGTTACAGGCCGCCCTTCAGAATGCTGTGCACAAAAGAGGTGTAGCAGTTATTGGATTGCCCGGCGATATTACCGAGCTTCCCGCTGTAGCGGCTGAAACCACTACCACACTTTTCCGGAATCAGCCTGTTGTCAGGCCATCGGAAGATGAGCTATTGCAACTGTCCGAACTGTTAAACTCGCACAAACAGATCACCATTTTTTGTGGGCAGGGTGCTGCTGAGGCACACAAAGAAGTTATCCAATTGGCTGAAAAGCTAAAGGCCCCGGTAGCTTATTCCTATAAAGCTAAGATGGCGATCCAGCATGATAATCCCTATGAAGTAGGACTCACAGGACTGTTGGGGATTCCATCGGCCTATCACGCTATGCATGAATGTGAAGTGCTTGTATTATTAGGGACAGATTTTCCTTATACACCTTTCATGCCCGTTGAAAACAAAATTGTACAGATTGACATTAAACCCGAAAATCTCGGGCGAAGGGCTAAACTCGATCTGGGACTTTGCGGAGATGTGAAAGATACCTTGGAGGCGCTCTTGCCTCTGTTGGAAATAAAGGAAGATGTCGCATTTCTAGATCAGCAATTGGAATTTTATCAGGAAGTCAAAAAGAATCTACAATCCTATGTAAAGGACACCGGGAAACCCAATGAAATTCATCCTGAATTTGTTGCCTCTGTGATTAATGAGCTGGCTGCCAAAGATGCCATTTTCACGGTAGATACCGGAATGTGTTGCGTATGGGCTGCACGCTATATTGATGGAACAGGCGAGCGAAAAATGCTGGGTTCGTTCAATCATGGTTCAATGGCAAATGCAATGCCACAGGCCATTGGTGCTGCGTTTGCTCGTCCTAACCAACAAGTTATTGCCTTCTGCGGCGACGGAGGCATTTCGATGATGTTGGGCGACCTCATGACCATTGTTCAGTATCAGTTACCTGTGAAGATCATAGTTTTTAACAACCGGTCGTTGGGAATGGTGAAGTTAGAAATGCAAGTAGCCGGGATTCCCGATCTGGAAACGGATATGTTAAACCCCAACTTCATAAAAATAGCGGAAGCAATGGGAATGCTCGGTATTGGTATTGATGATCCGAATGAGGTAAAATCAGGATTAGAAAAGGCCTTTATGCATGAAGGTCCAGTATTGGTTTCAATTCAGACTGATCCGAATGCCCTCGCCATGCCTCCCAAGTTGGAGTTTGACCAGATGAAAGGCTTTGCTTTATATATGGGTAAAATGATGTTAGGCGGGCGTATGGATGAGGCATTTAAGATTATTTCATCCAACTATAAGCACTTGGGCGAGGTTATATGATTTAATTTTTTTAAGCAAAAACGGTATGGCAAAATATTCAAAAAAAGCTCAAGAGAAAATTGAGGAAGTAATGCACGAATTTAAGGAAGGAACCTTAAGGTCGGGCAAAAATGGCAAAGTAAAAAGCAGAAAACAAGCTATTGCCATTGGAATAAGTGAAGCAAAAGAAGCTGGATTAAAAGTTCCTGTTCAAAAATCTGCAAAGTGATATTACAGTAATGCAAAAGTGAACAAGATTCTGTTTAGAGGAGTTTTTACCGATTTGATAGATTGGCTAAACGGCATCATGAACATGGATATTTCCCAATCTTCCATCCAGTACCAACGAAAAGGTAAACGAGCTTCATACCCGTTAATCGGTTATTTTTAAATGACTTATGCTAAATTGCATTTCATGACATATATTAGACATTGCTGAAAAATTTGCATAAAAATGGGCAGAATAGCCATCACTAAAGAAACTAAATCTCTAGTGACACACAACCAGACTTAAGGTAGTATCCCATTTTGTGTGTAATATGCTCTTCTTCTAAATTCAAAGGTATCATTTTTTTATTTTAGTTAGCGTGAATGGCAGCGGAACGAAGGCGTAGCCGAAGTGGAGCTGCCATTCATTCATCCCAGCGGAGCTTG
>DATKTT010000310.1:0-4474 GCA_035530955.1 Williamwhitmania sp.
CCTTTAGCCGTCAGCGTTACTGGGGTGAGCCATTCCCCATCTTCTATCGGGATGGAATGCCCTTTCCGCTCAATGTAGATATGCTGCCCTTGGAACTACCTGAGGTTGATGCATACTTGCCCACAGAAAAGGGTGAGCCGCCTCTTGGTCGCGCTAAAAGCTGGAATACCCCCGAAGGTTACCCTTACGAGTTGAGCACCATGCCCGGTTTTGCAGGATCGTCAGCCTACTACCTTCGCTACATGGACCCTCGAAACGATGAGGCTTTGGTTTCCGTTGAGGCAAACAGCTACTGGCAGGATGTGGATCTCTACATTGGCGGTACCGAGCACGCCACCGGACACCTCATCTACTCCCGCTTCTGGAATAAATTCCTCTTCGACATGGGCAAGGTATGCAAGGAGGAACCTTTCCGTAAGCTCATCAACCAGGGGATGATTCAGGGTCGTTCCAACTTTGTCTATCGCATAAAGGATACCAATAAGTTTGTCTCCTTGGGGCTTAAGGCTCAGTACTATACCACCGAGATACACGTGGACGTAAATATTGTTTCCAACGATATTCTCGACATTGATAAGTTCCGCGCTTGGCGACCCGAGTTTGCTAGTGCCGAATTCGTTCTCGAAGATGGCAAGTATGTTTGCGGTTGGGCAGTGGAGAAGATGTCGAAGAGTATGTACAACGTGGTAAATCCCGACGACGTGGTGGAGCGCTACGGTGCCGATACTCTGCGCATGTATGAGATGTTTCTTGGTCCTTTGGAAGCCAGCAAGCCTTGGGATACCAACGGTATCGATGGTGTATCTAAATTCTTGAGAAAATTTTGGCGTCTGTTTACGAACAAGAATGGCGATATAGAGCTGAGCACCGACAAGGCTACCCCTGCAGAGCAAAAGGTGCTGCACAAAACCATTAAGAAGGTGAGGGAGGACATTGAGAACTTCTCGTTCAACACCTCCGTGGCTACCTTTATGATTTGCGTAAACGAGCTAGGCGATCTCAAGTGTTCCAAACGCGAAATTCTGGAGCCGCTCACCGTGCTGCTCGCTCCATTTGCACCTCATATTTCCGAGGAACTGTGGAGCCTTATGGGTAAAAAGGCCAGCATTGCCGATGCAAGGTATCCTGAGTTCGACCCAGCCTTTCTGGTTGAGTCCAGCTTCGAATATCCAGTTTCGTTCAACGGGAAGTTGCGCTTTAAGAAGGAACTGCCGCTGGGGATTTCGGTTAAGGAGATAGAGGAGGCGGTGCTTGCCGACGACAATACAAAAAAGTATCTCGACGGAAAGCCACCCAAGAAGGTAATTATTGTGCCAAATAAAATCATCAACATCGTAGTGTAATGAAAAGAGCCTACAAGTTTCTAAAGCCATACGTTGTTATAACCTTTGGGTTGCTGCTTTACGTTACCGCCTGGACCACCTTCTTGATTCCTTCCGGCATCACTGGTGGCGGGGTCAGCGGCATTGGTGCGCTGGTCTATTTTGCCACCGGTATTCCAGTGGGGTTAACCTACTTTATTATTAACATTTTTCTTGTTGGCTTAGCCATAAAGATATTGGGGGCCAACTTTGGGGTTAAAACCATCTTTGGTATCATCATGGCATCCATCCTTTTTACGGTTTTGCAGAAGCTCATTACGAGGCCATTGCTTGAGGATAAGTTTATGTCGGCCATTATTGGCGGTATGCTCAGCGGAGTGGGCATAGGCATCACCTTTACGCAGGGTGGTTCCAGTGGTGGTACCGATATCATTGCCATGATTGTGGGCAAGTATCGGAATATTAGCCCCGGACGAATCATTCTCTTTTGCGACGTTTTTATTATTGCCTCCGCGTTTGTGGTTATGCTCAGCAAGACCCCCATTGAACGGCTACAGATTATTGTTTACGGTTACGTGGCAATGGCCATCACCGCCTACGCCATTGATGCGGTGCTTTCCGGTTCCCGGCAGAGCGTGCAGGTTTTTGTTTTCAGCAAAAGCTACAGCGATATTGCCGATAGGGTGACCAAGGAGTTGGCGCGCGGTGTTACGGTTATCGACGGGGAGGGTTGGTATAGCAAGGAGCGCCAAAAAGTGCTCATTACCATGGTTCGCAAGCACGAGCTGTCGGATGTATACCGAATTGTAAAGGAGATCGACAATGATGCCTTTATTAGTGTTTCGTTGGTAATGGGGGTGTATGGCAAGGGATTTGAACGAATAAGGGCGTAATTAAAAAGTTAAAAGTTAGAGGTTAAAAGTTAAAAGTTTTATAGACTTGCCTTAGCATTTCTTTAGCCCATAAACTCACAACTCATAATTTATAACTCTTAGCCCATAGCCAAATTGTCCCCCTTCCACCAATTCTTAGCTCTATTTAAGTTTTGGTTCCATATCATTATTATTACTTTTGGCCATCAGTTTTTGAAATTTCCACAGGATTATTTTTTTGCAATGAAGAAGAGGTGGCTTTGGCTAATAGTACCGGTTACAATAATCGTCACGGTTTTTATCTACTTTAATATTGAAGAAGTTGTTCAAGATAAAATAGCGGAGAAGGAACCCATTCCTCCGGTTATGGAATACGGCATCCCTGTCGACTCTTTTAGCGTGGAAACCGAGGTGGTAAAGCATAACCAGACTCTTGCGTCCATTCTCTACGACAAGGATTTTTCCAATAGCCAGATTTATGAGCTGACCCAAAAGGCAGCAGGCGTGATAGATTTGCGGAAGATTAAGGCAGGGAATATATTGAAGTTTTATACCACCACCGATTCCTCGGAGCACCTTTCGTATATGGTGTATGAGCAGTCGCCCATCGATTATGTAAGGTTTACCTTTGGCGATTCCATAACTGTGCAGAAGAGCCAGCGGGAGGTAGTTACAGTAAAAAGGATTGCCCGTGGCTCCATCAGCACCAGTCTTTGGGAAACCATGGTTAACGATAGTATTCCGGCTGCCTTGGCGCTCGACCTATCCGATATCTATGCTTGGACCATCGATTTTTTTGCCCTTCAGCAAGGTGATAGCTTTGAAGCTATTTACGACGAGCTTTACGTGGGGAACAAGAGTATTGGCATTGGAAAAATATATGGAGCAAAGTTTATTCACCATGGTGATACCATTTTGGCCATCGATTTTCCTCAGGATTCGGTTGATAACTATTGGGACGAGTTGGGTCACAACCTGAGAAAGGCGTTTCTTAAAGCTCCGCTGCGCTTTTCCCACATCACCTCCCGCTTTTCCATGAGGCGCTTTCACCCCATTCTTCACATTTACCGACCCCATACAGGTGTGGATTACGCTGCGCCGATTGGCACACCCGTACTGAGCATAGGTGATGGAACAGTTATCGGGAAGGGCTACTCGATAGGGAGTGGAAATTATGTTAAAATTCGACATAACTCCACCTACACCACTGCCTATAACCATTTTTCGCGATTTGGGAAGGATATTGCAGTAGGTCGACGGGTATCGCAGGGACAAATCATTGGTTATGTTGGAAAAACTGGTTATGCCACCGGGCCACATCTGGATTTTCGAGTTTGGAAGAATGGCTCTCCCGTAAACCCGCTCACGGTTAAGTCACCTCCCGTAGAGCCGCTTCGATCGGAGAACATGGCTGCCTTTGATGCACATCGTGACTCGGTATTGGCAGAGCTGGATGGAAAAATTAAGGTTGGCACCGATACGCTTCGGACGTTGGTCAAAAATCCTAGTGCACCAAGGTAGTCTTTGACGAACTAGTTGTAGCACCTTTTAGGGCAGTTGATTCAGCACCGTCTCCACAACAGCTGGGAAGTGCTTCTGCTCTAAAAGATGAATTTTAGCTGCCAGCGATTCAGCGGTTTCATCAGGAGAAAGGTTGACCCTTGCTTGAAATATTATGCTCCCCGCGTCGTAAAGTTCGTTTACATAGTGGATGGTTATGCCGCTTTCCGCTTCACGGTTTTTCACCACTGCCTCATGAACATGCATTCCAAACATGCCTTTCCCTCCATAATTGGGAAGTAGGGCTGGGTGGATATTCACTATTTGATTAGGAAATGAATTTGTAAGATATTGGGGGATAAGCCACAAGAACCCTGCAAGAACAATGAGATCAATTTTATGTTGCTTTAGAACATCAAGAATGATTTCTTTTTGGTAAAATTGCTCCCTCGTAAACGTGATGGTGGGAACATTCAACCGCTTGGCTCTTTCGAGAGCATAAGCGTTTAAGTTGTTGGAAAGCAGGATTTTAACCCTTGCAGATGATGAATCGGCAAAGTACCTGATGAGATTTTCAGCATTGGTTCCCGAACCAGAAGCGAATACGGCTATATTCTTCATTATGAATGTTATAACATAATATAACTATCGAAAAATGCAAAATAGTGAGTTGCGACCGCAAAAATAAAAACAAATTGTTTTACTTTTGCGCCATAATTTGCTTGGATAACTTTTTACTTTGCGGTAGAAAGTTATTTATTTGCAGTTTGATTGCTAAAG